>NZ_JBHTLK010000078.1:0-27419 GCF_042678885.1 Saccharothrix hoggarensis | reverse complement strand
GCCCCGGGTGGTCCGGGGCGCCGGCCGCGCGGTCCGGCGGCCGTCACGGGGACGGGTGGCGGCCGAGCACGTCCGCCGCGTGCACCGCCTCCAGCGACAGCGTCTTGTACCCGACCTCCTCGAACAGCACGGTCAGCCGGTCGGCCTCGCTCTGCACCACCGTGCCGGAGCCGAACTCGGCGTGGTGGACGCGGGACTGCGCCGGGTACTCCGGGTTCGCCGACACGCCCGTGCCCGCGTCGCCGCTGTGGCACGTGTCGCAGTTGCCGCAGGCCCGTTCCAGCACCTCGCCGAAGTAGCCGAGGAGGTGCTGCCGCCGGCACGCCCTGGTCTCCGCGTAGGCCCGCATGACCTCGATCCGCGACCGGTCCAGCCGGTGCAGCCGCTCGGCTTCCCCGACCGCCTGGTCGGCCGCGCTGGACGGTTCGGCCACCAGCCGGAACCGCGCCTTCTCGGCCACGGCGGCGCCGGCGCGCTCCAGCAGGTTCACGCCGGTGGTGACCTTGCGCCGGGACTGCCCGATCTCGCGCGCCAGCTCGGTGACCCGCAGGCCGGGGTGGTCGCGGATGACCTCCGCCAGCGCCTCCAGGCCGTCCCGGTCGACGTGCCGCGACTGCAGGAACCGTTGCAGGCCCAGGTCTTGCGGCCGGTAGAACAGCACGGCCCGCGCGGGCTCGTCGTCCCGCCCGGCCCGGCCGATCTCCTGGTAGTAGGCGTCCAGCGAACCGGGCGCGGACGCGTGCGCGACGAACCGCACGTCCGGCTTGTCGATGCCCATGCCGAACGCGGACGTCGCCACCACCACGTCGACCCGGCCGCGCATGAAGTCGTCCTGCACGCGTTCCCGGTCGGCGGCCTTCATCCCGGCGTGGAACGGTTGCGCGGACACCCCCGCGGCCGCCAGCTCCTCCGCGTACCGGCGGGAGTCCTTGCGGGTCGCGACGTAGACCAGCCCCGGCTTCGGCGCGTCGACCACCCAGTCGCGCACGGCCCGCCGCTTGCCGTCGTCGTCCGTGAACATCCGCACGTCCAACGACAGGTTCGGCCGGTCGAAGCCGAGCGCCACGACGACCGGGTCACGCATCCCCAGGTGGGTGATGACGTCCTCGCGGACGGTCGCGCCAGCGGTCGCGGTGAGGGCCAGCAGCGGCGGCCGGCCGACCCGCTCCACCGCCGTGCCCAGGCGCAGGTAGTCGGGCCGGAAGTCGTGGCCCCACGCGGACACGCAGTGCGCCTCGTCCACCACGAACAACGCGGGCCGCCCCAGCCGGTCCAGCACCTCGGGCTTGGCGAGCTGTTCGGGCGACACGAACAGGTACCGCGCCTCGCCGCGCTCCACGGCGTCCCACGCGGCCTTGTTGTCCACTTCGGACTGCGCCGAGTTCACCAGCACGGCGGGCGGCGCGCCGTTCTCCCGCAGGGCGGCCACCTGGTCGCGCTGCAACGCGATCAGCGGCGACACGACGACGACCAGGCCGTCCAGCAGCACGCCGGGCACCTGGTAGACCGCCGACTTGCCCGCGCCGGTGGGCAGCACGACGAACACGTCCCGCCCGGCCAGCACCTGTTCCATGGCGTCGATCTGCTCGTCGCGCAACCGCGGCCAGCCGAACACGTCGGCCGCCGCCCGGCGGAGGCGTTCCCGGTCACCCACGGCGCCCGGCCTTCGCCAGCAGCCCGCCGACCACGACCAGCAGCAGTCCCAGCGCCAGGAACCCGAGGTCGTAGGCGAGCTGGTCCGGTCCGGACCGGACGTGGTGGACGCCGAGCAACTGGTGGTCGATCAACCCTTCGACCAGGTTGAACACGCCCCACCCGGCGAGCACCCCGCCCCACAGCACCCGGGACGGCAGCGGGGCCGCGCGGTTGAGCAGGCCGACGCCGACCAGCACGAGCACCAGGCACAGCAGGTGGAACAGCCCGTCACCGCGCATGTTGAGCGCCATGTCGTCGGGGTACCAGCCCGACAGCATGTGGTGCCAGCCGAGCAGTTGGTGGGCGACGATGCCGTCCACGAACCCACCGATCCCCAGACCGAGCACCAGGGCCGGTCCCGCGCGTTTCACCATGGCGGGGGAATTGCCCGCCCGGCACCGATCAAACGGGTGTGACGGAGTCCACCGTCGAGGTGGCGCCTGGTCACGGGCGTGGACGCGGGCATGGTCGCGTGCGTGCCGCCGGCCCGGTCGTGGGCGTGGACGCGTGCGTGCCGCCGGCCCGGTCACGGCAGGGTGTGAGGATCACGGCATGAACGCGATCTTCGTCTTCGTCCACGGCACCGGCAGCAGCTCGTTCCACTGGTCCCCCATGATCCGCGAGCTGACCCTGCGCGGCCACCGGGCGCTGGCCGTGGACCTGCCCGGCCACGGCTTCGGCGCCACGTTCACGGCGGCCTACCAGGCGCCGCAGGACCCGGCCGCCCTGGCCACCGCGCCGGCCGGCATCGCGGGCGCGAGCCACGCCGACGCCGTCGCCCACGTCATCGACGTGGTGCGGCGCGCGGCGGAGCACGGGCCGGTCGTGCTGGTCGGGCACAGCCGGGGCGGGATGACCGTGACGTCGGTCGCGAACGCGGCGCCCGACCTCCTCCACCGGGTCGTCTACCTGTCCGCGTGGTGCTGCGTCGAGCTGGGCGCCGCCGGGTACACGGCGGCGCCGGAGAACGCGTCGAGCCTGCTCGCCGACCTCGGCGGCCTGCTCGCCGCGAACCCCGCCGACCTCGGGGCGCTGCGGCTGAACTGGCGGACCGCCGACCCCGCCGTGCTGGCCCGGTTGAAGACCGCGCTGCTGGACGAGGGCACGGAGTCGGAGTTCCTGGCCGCGTTGAACACCTTGGAGCCGGACGACAGCCTGGACTCGGGCGACGACCGCGTCGACCCGGCGGTCTGGAGCCGCCTGCCGCACACCTACGTCCGGCTCACCGCCGACCGCTCGCTCCCGATCGAGCTGCAGGACCGGTTCATCCGCGAGGCGGACGCGCTGACGCCGGACAACCCGTTCGACGTGCACAGCCTCCACACGAGCCACCTGGGTCCGCTGGTCCACCCGGAGGAGGCCGCCGCGCTGCTCGCCGGACTCGTCTGAGATCCCGGCAGCGCCGGCCGGGATCACCGTCGCAGGGACGCGCGGGACGACCGGCGCCCCGTCCAGCCACGTCACGCCGTTCCCGGCACCGCCAGGGCCGGGCTCGACCGCGTCGCGAAGCGCTCTGGGAGCGCTCCCACTGTAGGCTGCGGCGCATGGTGAGCGTTCTGGTGACGGGATCGTCGGACGGTATCGGTCGGGAGACGGCGGCGACGCTGGCCGCACAGGGTCACCGGGTGGTGCTGCACGCGCGCGACGCGGCACGGGCCGGGCAGGCCCTCGCCGCCGTGCCGGGCGCCGCCGGCGTCGTGGTCGGCGACCTCGCGTCCCTGGAGCAGACCAGGGAGCTGGCGGCGGCGGCCGAGCCGTGCGACGTGGTGGTCCACAACGCCGGGCTCGGCGGCGGGCTGGCCGAGCGCACGGTCACCGAGGACGGCCTGGAGCTGCTGTTCCAGGTGAACGTGCTGGCCCCGTACCTGCTGACCGCGCTGATGCCGCGTCCCCGCCGGCTCGTCTACCTGACCTCGGGGTTGGAGGCGCAGGGCGTCGCGGACCTCGACGACCTCCAGCACGAGCGCGGCCCGTGGGACGGCATGCAGGCGTACTCGGACTCGAAGCTGCTGGACGTGGCGCTGGCGTTCGCGGTGGCCCGCCGGTGGCCGGACGTGCTGAGCAACGCGGTGGACCCCGGCTGGATCAAGACCAAGCTGGGCGGCCCGAACGCGACCGACGAGCTGCCGAAGGGCGCGGACACCCAGGTCTGGCTCGCGACCAGCGACGAGCCCGCCGCCACCGTCACCGGCCGCTACTTCAAGTGGCGCGAGGAGCTGCCCGCCAACCCCGCCGCGTACGACGTGGACCTGCAGGAAGGCCTGCTCGCCGCCTGCGCCGCGATCACCGGCGTCAAGCTGCCCTGATCACCCGTCGGCGGCCGTCCGGACCCGGCCGACCCCGTCGGACCGGCGCACGGCGGCGCGGCGCGTGCCGACGAGCTGGCGGCTCAGGTCGCCGCGCAACGTGGACACGGCGTCGAGCACGTAGTTCTGCCGCACCCGCCACGGGCCGCGGTCGCCCTGGCGCGGGAACGCGTCGATGGCCCGCTGGATGTACCCGGAGGCCAGGTCGAGCAGCGGGCGGCGGGCGAGTTCGCGGTCCGGCGTGGCGACGACCGACGCGTACCCGTGCCGGTCCATGTGGTTGACCACCCGGCACACCAGCCGTGACGTCAGGTCGGCCCGCAGCGTCCACGACGCGTTCGTGTAGCCGACGCACACGGCGAAGTTCGGCAGCCCGGTGATCATCGCACCGCGCCAGATGAACTGCTCGGACAGCACGACCGGCCGCCCGTCCACGCTCGGCGCGATCCCGCCGAGCGCCAGCAGCCGCAGCCCGGTGGCGGTGACCACGACGTCCGCCGGGAGGACCCGGCCGGACGCGAGCCGGACGCCGTCGGGCGTGAACGCGTCGACGTGGTCGGTGACGACCGACGCCCGGCCCGCCTTGACCGCGCGGAACAGGTCGGCGTCCGGGATAGCGCAGAGCCGCTGGTCCCACGGGTCGTAGGTCGGCGTGAAGTGCTCGCGCACCGCGTCGGCGTCGCCGAGGACCTTCGTGGACAGACCGGTGAGCACCTTGCGCGCGGCCTTCGGCCAGCGGCGGCAGAACTGGTAGAACGCCAGCCCGAACAGGATGTTCTTGGTCCGGATCAACCGGTGCGCGGCGTTCGGCGGCAGCAGCTCGCGGACCTTGTCGGCGAGCTTGTCGCGGCCCGGCACCACGCCGATCCACGTCGGCGAGCGCTGGAGCATGGTGACGTGCGCGGCGGTGTCGGCCATCGACGGCACGAGGGTCACCGCGGTCGCGCCGCTGCCGATGACCACCACCCGCTTGCCCGCGTAGTCGAGGTCGTCGGGCCAGAACTGCGGCCGCACGACCTCGCCGCGGAACGACTCGACGCCGGGGAACACCGGGTCGTGGCCCTGGTCGTAGTCGTAGTAGCCCGCGCACGAGTAGAGGAAGTCGCAGGTCAGCGTGCTCTCGGTGACGGCGCCGGACTCGTCGCGGCGGCTCAGCGTCAGCGTCCAGCGCGCGGCCGCGGTGTCGAAGTCGGCGGCCACCACCTTGGTCCGGTAGCGGATCAGCCGGTCGATGCCGAACTCCTCGGCGGTGGCGCGGATGTAGGCCAGGATCGACGGCCCGTCGGCGATCGACTTCGCCTCCCGCCACGGCTTGAACGGGTACCCGAGGGTGAACATGTCCGAGTCCGACCGGATGCCCGGGTACCGGAAGAGGTCCCACGTCCCGCCCAGGGCGTCGCGGGCTTCGAGGATCGCGACGGACTTGCCGGGGCACTCCTCGCGCAGCCGGTAGGCCGCGCCGACACCGGACAGTCCGGCGCCCACGATCACGACGTCGAGGTGCTCGGGGGTCGTCATGGGTCCAGTGTGCTGGAGGCCCCGGCGCGGTTCTTGACCGGGGACGACAACTATTTGACCCTGTACGACATGTCGGTGATCCGGTCGGCGGGCCTGCGCGGGTTCCGCGCGACCGTGGCGGAGCTGGGCGGCCGGGCCGAGGACTACGCCCGCGCGGCCGGCCTGCCCGTGGCCGCGCTCGACGTGGACGACCTGCTGGTGTCCGACCGGGTGATGGCGGACGTGCTGGAGGTCGCCGCCGCCGAGCTGCGGTGCCCCGACCTGGGGTTGCGCGTCGCGGCGCGGCAGGACTTCGGCATGCTCGGCCCGCTGGCCCTGGCCATCCAGAACTCGCCGACCGTCGCGGACGCGCTGGAGTGCACCTCGCGCTACCTGTTCGTGCACGCCCGGTCGTTGAGCCTGGCGATGGTGGACGACCCGTACGGCGCGCCGGACCTCGCCGCGCTGCGCTACGGCCCGCCGCCCGGTCTGCCGGTGTCGGTGCAGGCGACCGACCTGGGGCTGGGCTTCCTGCACCGGTCGATCACGTACCTGCTGGGCGGCCGGTACGGGCTGCGCAGCGTCGAGCTGCCGTACCACCCGCCCGCGCCTCTCGCCGCGTACGAGGAGTTCTTCGGCGTGACCGTCCACATCGGACAGGACGCGCCGATGCTGCGGATGCCGCGGGCCCTGGCGCACCAGCCGCTGGCGGGCGGCGACGAGCGGGTGTGGCGGCTGGCGCTGGCGTTCCTGGCGGAGCAGTCGCCGGGCGAGGGCGCGAACCTCACCGCACGCGTGCGCGGCGTGCTGACCCGGTCGCTGGGCACGTTCCCGCCGGAGATCGGCGCGGTGGCCCGGCTGGTCGACCTCCACCCGCGCACGGTGCAACGCCGACTCGCCGCCGAGGGCACCACGTTCGCCGCCGTGCTGGACGAGGTGCGGCAGGCGGCGGCCAAGCGGTACCTGACCACCACGGACATGCCGATGAGCCAGGTCGCGGGCATGCTCGGGCTGTCCGAGCAGTCCGCGCTCAGCCGGTGCTGCCGCCGGTGGTGGGGCATGACGCCGAGCGCCGTCCGACGCGGCACGTGACGTCGGACGTCGTCACTTGCGGGTCGGGAGTCGTCACCCGAATGTCGCGCGAGGTCAATCTCTGTCGCCCGAAGTCAAGCCCGCGGACCCCGTCCGCGCCACACTGGTGTCACCGACACCCTGAGGAGGCCCGATGTCCCAGCTCTCGCGCTACCGGTTCGCGAGCGGCACGGCGGTCGTGACCGGCGCGGCCGGCGGCATGGGCGAACACCTCGCGCACGGGCTGGCGCGGCGCGGCAGCCACCTCGTGCTGATCGACCGGGACGCCGAGCGGCTCGCCGCCGTGGCCGCGAAGATCCGCGGGGTGCGGGTCGAGTCGGTGGTGGCGGACCTGGCCGACGTCGCCGGGCTGGACGGCGTCGCGGCGCGCGTGCTCGCCACCAACCCGCGCGTCACCCTGCTGGTCAACAACGCGGGCGTGGCGCTGAGCGGCACGTTCGAGCAGGTGAGCGCGGACGAGTTCGACTGGGTGATGGACGTCAACTTCCGCGCGCCGGTCGCGTTGACCCGCCTGCTGCTGCCGACGCTGCTCGCCTCGCCCGGCAGCCACGTGGTCAACGTGTCGAGCCTGTTCGGCCTCATCGGACCGCCCGGCCAGTCCGCGTACTCGTCCAGCAAGTTCGCGCTGCGCGGGTTCACCGAGTCGCTGCGCCACGAGCTGGCCGACCGGGGCGTCGGCGTCACGTGCGTGCACCCCGGCGGCATCCGCACCCGGATCGCGGAGAGCGCACGGGTGGCGTCCGGCGTCGACGAGGCCGAGGCCGCGCGGGGCAAGGAGAACTTCGCCAAGCTCCTGACCTACCCCGCCGACAAGGCCGCCGAGCGCATCCTCGCGGGCGTCGAGAAGCGCAAGGGCCGCGTGCTGATCGCGTGGACCGCCGTCGCCCCGGACATCCTGGCGCGCCTGTTCCCCACGTCGTACCTGGCCGTGATGAACCGCCTCAGCCCGAGCACCGCCCGCCACGCGGCTCAGCGCAACAGCACCTCCACCGGCTCCTGACCGGGGCGGTGCGAGGTGACCACCGGCGGCACGCGGTAGGCGTCGGTGTCGAACGCGGCGCGCACGTCGTCGTCGTCCGTCGCGGCGGTGAAGGAGGGCCGCCGGCTCGTCCTCTTCGGACACCTCCGGCTCGTCGCCCACAGTCGACGTCCGCCAGGAACCGGTCCCTCGGCACGTCCAGCACGTCGACGCCCGCGCCGTCCGGAACCGCGGCTCCACCAACCGCCACCGCTCGGTCGGGGCGCGATCCCGGCCGAGCGGCGCGTGGTTCAGCTCGTGCGGGCGGGCGGGGATGTCCGGTCAAGCGACCACAGTGGAGGCCGGGCCGTCGCGCACGGCGATGCGCGGGTCACGGGGAGGAAATTTTCCTGGCGACAGGTGCCGCCGAACGGGCACGACCGGGCACTTTCCCACTCGGATGGATTAATACATCCGGAGCAACCCGCTAGTCCGTGTATCTGATGGACAGAACCTGGTACATGTGTAGTACAGGGCGGCACACAGGGGGTGCGTCCGTCCTGCCCGGTGCTTCCGGGAAACACAGACCTGGGGGGGTCTATGAAGCAGCACGGTGCGAACAGCTTCTTCGTCGTGGGCGAAGGAGTCCTGGAGTTCGACCGCAACGGGGCGGCGACCACGCGTCAGCCGCTCACCGTGGAGGAGTTGCGCCGGTTCCGCTTCTCGCGGCTGGGGCCGGAGGGGACACCGCTCGACGAGGAGACCAGGACGGCCCTGGCCACCGCCATGACGGCGGACGTCCCGCAGCTCGACTCCGCGAACCCGCCGATCCCGGCGGGGTTCACCTACCTCGGCCAGTTCGTGGACCACGACCTGACCATGGACCGCACCGAGTCGCAGCTCGGCGACGACGTGAACCTGGGCGACCTGATGCAGGGCCGCTCACCGGCGCTCGACCTGGACTCGGTGTACGGCCGCGGTCCCGGCGACCGCCACGACCGGGTCTTCTACGCCGCCGACGGCGTGAAGCTGAAGGTCGGCACCACGTCGCCGACACCGTTCCCCGACGAGCGGGTCAACGTCCCGCTGGAGGGGTTCGACCTGCCGCGGTTCGGGGCCGCCGGCACGACCGGGGCCGACCGGCGCAAGCCGCTCATCCCGGACACCCGCAACGACGAGAACCTCGTGATCGCCCAGACCCACCTGGCGTTCATCAGGTTCCACAACCGGGTCGTGGACGAGCTGGCGCTGCGCGGCCTGACCGGGCGGCGGCTGTTCACCGCGGCGCGCGAGCAGGTGGTGCGCCACTACCAGTGGATGCTCCGCACCGACTTCCTGCCGCGGATCGTGGACCCGGCGATCGTGGACGACGTGTTCGCCAACGGCCGGCGCTTCTTCGAGGCGCCCGGTCGCGGCAAGTCGCCCCACGGGTTGCAGCCGACCATGCCGCTGGAGTTCTCGGTGGCGGCGTACCGGTTGGGCCACAGCATGATCCGGGGCGCGTACCAGTGGAACCGGGTGTTCAACACGGACGGCCCCGGCGGTGTCGCCACGCTGTTCCTGTTGTTCGTCTTCACCGGGACCTCCGGCAACTTCGACCCCGGTTCGCAGCTGCCGGACCTGGACAACCCGAACTCGGGCACGGTGGACACGCTGCCCACCAACTGGATCGCGGACTTCCGCCGGCTGTACGACTTCACCGAAGCCGACCGGCCGGACCTCGTGCCGCCCACCGAGGACGGCGGCAACGTCACCAAGCGGGTCGACAGCCTGCTGGTGAACCCGTTGCGGCAGCTGCCCGCCGGCTCGTTCGACGGGCGGGGCACGACGTTCCCGGAGATCCAGCGCAACCTGGCGTTCCGCAACCTGACCCGGGCCAACATGGTCCGGCTGGCGAGCGGGCAGCAGATGGCCGAGTTCTTCGGCGTGGAGCCGTTGACCGACGAGCAGGTCCTCGTCGGGAACCAGGGCGCCGCGCTGGACTCGCTGACCGACGCGCAGAAGGCCGCGGTGACCGCCGCGACCCCGCTGTGGCTCTACGCCCTGCGGGAGGCGGAGTTCAACGGGGGCCTGCTCGGGCCGGTCGGCGGCCGGATCGTGGCCGAGGTGTTCCACCGCGCCATGGAGGGCAGCCGCACGTCGATCGTCCGCGAGCCGTCGTGGCGGCCCGCGTTCGGTCCGGACTCGCAGACGTTCCGGATGACCGACCTGCTGCTGTTCGCCTTCGAGGGCAAGGCGGACCTGCTCAACCCGTTGGGAGACTGACCGTGACGGCCCGCTTGGGGGAGCGGACCATCCCGTGGCGGCACCTCGACCGCGTGGCCCCGCCGGCCCTGCGGATCTCGATCGGTGTCGTGTTCGTCTGGTTCGGAGTGCTGAAGGTGACCGGTGACTCGCCGGTCGCGCACCTCGTCGGCGCCGCCGTGCCGTGGGTCGACCAGGGTTTCCTGGTGCCCGCGCTGGGGTGGTTCGAGGTCGCGTTGGGGGTGGCGTTGCTGATCGGGCGGCTGCCGCGGCTGACGTTGGTCGTCGTGGCGGCCCACCTGGCGGGGACGTTCCTGGTCTTCGTCCAGGCGCCCGCTCTGGTGATGACCGGGGGCAATCCCCTCCTGTTGACCACGAACGGCGAGTTCGTGCTGAAGAACGTGGTGCTCATCTGCGCCGCGCTGGTGCTGCTCGGCCGGGTCGAAGAGCGACGGACGGGCTAGCCGCGCGGTGGAGTCCGGTCCCCGGCCCTCCCGGGGGCCGGACTCCGTCACGTCCGCCCGGCCCGCCACCGACCTCGGACGCGTGACGGGTTCGGACGGCGATCCTTGACACGGGTGGGGCACGGGCGCTTGACTGCTGGGTGTTTGAAACGATTCAAGCATCCGTGGAGCAGCGCATGTCGTCCGTCGCGAGGGTTTTCGGAGCTGTCGACATCGGCGCCTCGGGCGGGCGGGTCGTCGCCGGCGTGGTGGACGGCGACCGGACCACGCTGCACGTGGTGCACCGGTTCCCCAACGGCGTGGTCACGCTCGACGGGCACCTCCGGTGGGACTTCACGAGGCTCTACCGGGAGGTGCTGACCGGCCTGCGCGCCCTGGCGCGCCGGTTCCCGGACGTGGTGTCGATCGGCATCGACACGTGGGCCGTCGACTACGGCCTCCTCGCCGAGGACGGCACGGTGCTGGCCGAGCCGGTCGCCTACCGCGACGGCCGGACCGCCGACGCCGTCGCCCGCGTGCACCGACGCACGTCACCGGAGGCGTTGTACGCGGTCAACGGGCTCCAGCACCTGCCCTTCACCACCCTGTACCAGCTGGAAGCCGAACGCTCGTCGCCGCTGTGGGACAAGGCGGCGCACGTCGTCCTCCTGCCGGACCTGCTGGCGTACCGGCTGACCGGAGAGCTGCGGACGGAGATCACGAACGCCTCCACCACCGGCCTGCTCGACGTGCGGACGCGGACGTGGGCCGCGGAACTGGCCCCCGACGTGCCGTTCCCGCCGTTGCAGGAACCCGGCGAGGTCCGCGGCCCGCTGCTCCCCGAGGTGCTGGCCGCGACCGGTCTGCCCGCCACGACCGTGGTCACGTCCGTCGGCTCCCACGACACGGCCTCGGCGGTGGTGGCGCTGCCCGCCGACGGTCCGCGCTTCGCCTACGTCTCCAGCGGGACGTGGTCGTTGGCGGGCGTCGAACTGCCCGGACCGGTCCTCACCGACCGGGCCCGCGAGCTGAACTTCACCAACGAGGGCGGGGTGGACGGCCGGACCAGGTTCCTGCGCAACGTGGGCGGCCTGTGGCTGCTCCAGGAGTCGCTGCGCGAGTGGGGCGTGGACGACCCGGCGGAGCTGCTGGCGCGGGCCGAGGCGCTGCCGCCGGGCGGCCCGACGGTCGACGTGGACGACCCGGCGTTCCTGGCGCCGGGCGACATGCCGCGCCGGATCGCGGCGGCGGCGACCGGGCCGTTGCGCACGCCGGCCGAGACGGTCCGCTGCGTGCTCGACTCGCTGGCCGTCGCCTACGCCCGCACGGTCGACCAGGCCGTGGGACTGACCGGCCACGACGTGGACGTGATCCACATCGTCGGCGGGGGATCGCGCAACGACCTGCTGTGCCGGCTGACGGCGAGCCTGTCCGGGCGGCGGGTCACGGCGGGTCCGGTGGAGGCGACCGCGCTGGGCAACGTGCTGGTGCAGGCCAGGGCGCACGGCGCCGCGCCCGACACGCTGGAGGCGATCCGCGCCCGGCTCGCGGCCGCGGAGGACGTCCGCCACTACCTGCCGGAGTGACGGACCCACTCGCGGTGGAAGCCCTCGACGTGCCGGGTGACCCTGGTGGCGGCCAGCTCGCCGTCGCCCGCGCGGACGGCGCGCAGGATGGACCGGTGCTCGCGACGCAGCCGGACGGCGGTCCGCGACCAGTCGGGCAGCTCGCGCACGGCGTCCAGCACGGTCGTGTGGATGGCGTCCCGCAGCGCGGCCATGATCGCGGTGTTCACCGCGTTGCCCGCGGCGGCGGTGAGCGCGACGTGAAAGTCGGCGTCGAGCCGGTGGAACGTGCGCGCGTCGACGTCCGGCGCGTCCATGCGGGCCAGCAGCTCGGCGGCGCGGGTGAGGTCCGGGTGGTCGGGGTTGCCGGCGGCGGCGCGCACGGAATGGCTCTCGATCATCACCCTGGTGCCGACGAGGTCGGCCATCGGCAGCCTCCGGGTGGCGAGGTGCAGGCGCAGGGCCGCCCCAAGGCCGTTCACCGGGTCGGCGATGACGGTGGTGCCCGCGTCCGGCCCCGAGCCGACGCCGCTGCGCACCACGCCCATCGCCTGCAGCACGCGGATCGCCTCGCGCACGGTGGCCCGGCTGACGCCGAGGTCCTCGGCGAGCCTGCGTTCGGCGGGCAGCTGCTCCCCCACGCCGAGCCGGCCCGCCGTCAGCTCGGACTCGACGTGCCGCAGCACGGCGTCGTACCCGGACAACCGAACACCTCCGAAGTGTGGTCAGACCACAGGGTGGTGTGGTCAGACCACACAGTCTAGGCTCGCCGACGTGAGAGTCGCGCTGTTCGTCACGTGCCTGGTCGACGGGCTGTTCCCGGACGTCGGCAAGGCCACCGTCCGGCTGCTGGAGCGGCTGGGCCACGAGGTGGTCGTCCCGAGTGCCCAGACCTGCTGCGGGCAGATGCACATCAACACCGGCTACCCCGGCCAGGCGCTGCCGGTCATCCGCAACCACGTCGAGGCGTTCGAGCACGCCGACGTGATCGTCGCGCCGTCCGGGTCGTGCGCGGGGTCGATCCGCCACCAGCACGCGGACGTGGCGCGCAAGCACGGGGACGCGAAGCTGGCCGAGGCCGCGGCGGCCACGGCGACGCGCACCTACGAGCTGTCCGAGTTCCTGGTTGACGTCCTGAAGGTCACCGACGTGGGCGCGTACTTCCCGCACCGCGTCACCTACCACCCGACGTGCCACTCGTTGCGGGTGCTGAAGGTGCGGGACCGCCCGCTGACGCTGTTGCGCGCGGTCGAGGGCATCGACCTGGTCGAGCTGCCCGGCGCCGAGACGTGCTGCGGGTTCGGCGGCACGTTCGCGCTGAAGAACTCCGACACGTCCACCGCGATGCTCGGCGACAAGATGAGCGCGGTGCTGAGCACGAAGGCGGGCGTGCTCACGGCGGGCGACTCGTCGTGCCTGATGCACATCGGCGGCGGCCTGAGCAGGCTGCGCAGCGGCGTCCGCCCGCTGCACCTGGCGCAGATCCTGGAGCACACCCGATGACGTTCCTCGGCATGCCCACCGGCGGCGGCAACCTGACCGGCGCGCCGTTCCCGAAGGCGGCCCGCGAGTCGCTCGGCAACGCCCAGCTGCGCCGCAACCTGGCCAAGGCCACCACCACGATCCGCGCCAAGCGGGCCAACGTCGTCGGCGAGCTGCCCGACTGGGCGGAGCTGCGCGCGGCCGGCGCGGCGATCAAGGACGAGGTGCTGGCGAACCTGGACGAGCACCTGGTCCGGTTCGAGGAGGCGCTGACGAGCCGGGGCACGCAGGTGCACTGGGCGCGGGACGCCGACGAGGCCAACCGGATCATCACCGGGCTGGTCAAGGCCACCGGCACGCGCGAGGTCATCAAGGTCAAGTCGATGGCGACCGTCGAGATCGGCCTGAACGAGGCGTTGGCGGACGTCGGCGTGCATGCGGTGGAGACCGACCTGGCCGAGCTGATCGTGCAGCTCGGCAAGGACCGGTCGAGCCACATCCTGGTGCCCGCGATCCACCGCAACCGGTCGGAGATCCGGGAGGTGTTCCGGCGCGAGATGCCGGGCGTCGACCCGGACCTGACCGACGACCCCGGAGCACTGGCCGAGGCGGCCCGCAAGCACCTGCGGCAGAAGTTCCTGACGGTGGACGTGGCGATCTCGGGCGCGAACTTCGGCGTGGCCGAGACGGGGTCGCTGGTCGTGGTGGAGTCCGAGGGCAACGGCCGGATGTGCCTGACCCTGCCGCGGACGTTGATCAGCGTCGTCGGCATCGAGAAGCTCGTGCCCCGCTGGCAGGACCTGGAGGTGTTCCTGCAGCTGCTCCCCCGCTCGTCCACGGGCGAGCGGATGAACCCGTACACGTCGGTGTGGACGGGTCCGACCGAGGGGCAGACCAGCCACGTCGTGCTGGTCGACAACGGGCGGACGGCCACGCTCGCCGACCCGGACGGCCGGGCGGCGTTGCGCTGCATCCGGTGCTCGGCGTGCCTGAACTCGTGCCCGGTGTACGAGCGCACCGGCGGCCACGCCTACGGCTCCACCTACCCCGGCCCGATCGGCGCGGTGCTGTCGCCGCAGCTGACGGGCGTGGACAAGAACCCGACGCTGCCGTTCGCGTCGTCGTTGTGCGGCGTCTGCTACGACGTGTGCCCGGTGGCGATCGACATCCCGTCGATGCTGGTGCACCTGCGCGCGCGGGTGACGGAGGCCAAGCCGACGACGCCGGAGTCGACCGCGATGCGGGTGCTGGCGTGGGCGATGTCGGACGCCCGCCGGTGGCGCCGCCTCGTGCGGCTGGGCAAGTTCGGCCGGGTGGCGAGCAGGCACGTGCCGCTGCCGGGCTGGTCGACCGCCCGGGACCTGCCGCAACCGCCCAAGGAAACGTTCCGCGACTGGTGGGAGTCCCGATGAGCGCCGCCCGTGACGAGGTCCTGGCCAGGGTGCGGCGGGCGAAGGGCCCCCGCGATCCCGCCCCCGTGCCGCGCGACTACCGGGCGGCCGGCAGGCGCGGCCCGGGTGACCTGGACGTGTTCGCCGAGCGCCTGCGGGACTACCGGGCACGGGTCCGCGTCGTCCCGGCGGACCGCGTGCCCGAGACGATCGCCGAGGCCCTGAGGGAACGCGGCGCGCGCCTGGTGGTCGCCGCCCCCGGCACCCCGCCCGCGTGGACCGAATTGTCGTACCCCGTCGGTAGAATCGAATTCAGGGTTCCCCTGGGCGGGGACCTCAGCGAAGCCACGGGCGTTGCGGTCGGCGAGGGCGGCGAGCCTGGCCGGAACGCCGAGGACAGCACCGGTGGGCAGCCTGGCGAAGACCACAGCGCACCCGCCGGCGCACACCCCGGCGGAGCCGCGGGCGGGGATCGCAGCGGAGGCGCCAGCGGGCAGCCCGGTGACGCGGGCGGGGACCTCGGCGAGGGCTCGTGGGAGGTCATCCGCACGGCCGTCGACGTCGCCACCCTCGAACGCACCGACGCCGTCGTCACCGCCTGCCACGTGGCCGTCGCCGAGACCGGCACGATCGTCCTCGACCACGACGCCGCCGACCAGGGCCCGCGCGTCCTCACCCTCGTCCCCGACTACCACCTGGTGGTCGTGCGGGCGGACCAGGTGGTCGCCGGGGTGCCGGACGCCATCGCCGCCCTGGCCGGCGTGCGCACCCAGACGTGGATCAGCGGCCCGTCCGCCACGAGCGACATCGAGCTGGAACGGGTGGAGGGCGTGCACGGTCCCCGGACGCTCGAAGTGGTGATCGCGACCTGATCCAGGCACGCCCTCCCACACTCTGGACGGAGCTGACCAGAAACGCGAGGGCCGCTAGGATCGGACACCCGACGAGAGGCGCTGCAACGGGTGACGAGCCCGCCACGCTCGGCGGGCCTCGGAACACCGCAAGGGCGCCTCCCACGATGGGAGGCCGCGTGTCGGAAAACGCCCTGCGAGAGCTGTTCGACCAGCGGGTCGCGGTGTTGGACGGCGCCTGGGGCACGATGCTCCAGGGCGCCGGGCTGTCACCGGCCGACTACCGCGGCGACCTCCTCGGCGACCACACGCACGACGTCACGGGCGACCCGGACCTGCTCAACCTCACCCGCCCGGACGTGGTGCTCGACGTGCACCGCCGGTACCTCGCGGCGGGCGCGGACATCACGACGACCAACACGTTCACGGCGACGGGCATCGCGCAGGCCGACTACGGCCTGGAGAAGCTGGTGCGCGACATGAACGTGCGCGGCGCGCAGCTGGCCCGCCAAGCCGCCGACGAGGCCGGTGGCGCGGCGGGCGGCAAGTTCGTCGCCGGGTCCGTCGGCCCGCTCAACGTCACGCTCTCGCTGTCGCCGCGCGTGGAGGACCCGGCCTACCGGGCGGTGACGTTCGACCAGGTCCGGGCCGCGTACGCGGAGCAGATCGCCGCGCTCGCGGAGGGCGGGGTCGACCTGCTGCTCATCGAGACGATCTTCGACACGCTCAACGCCAAGGCCGCGATCGCCGCCGCCCGCGAGGTCGCGCCGCACCTGCCGCTGTGGATCTCGGTCACCATCGTGGACCTGAGCGGCCGGACGCTGTCCGGGCAGACCGTCGAGGCGTTCTGGAACTCCGTCGCGCACGCCGACCCGCTGATCGTCGGCGTGAACTGCGCGCTGGGCGCGGCCGAGATGCGGCCGCACATCACCGAGCTGTCGCGGATCGCGGGCACGTACACGGCGAGCCACCCCAACGCGGGCCTGCCCAACGCGTTCGGCGGCTACGACCAGACCCCGGACGAGACGGCGTCGCTGCTGCACGAGTTCGCCGAGGACGGCGTGGTGAACATCGTCGGCGGCTGCTGCGGCACGACGCCGGAGCACATCGCGCGCATCGCGACGGCGGTCAAGGACATGCGGCCGCGCCCGGTCGCGAAGGTGCCGGACCGGACCCGGTTCAGCGGGTTGGAGCCGTTCGAGATCGGCGCGGACACCGGGTTCGTGATGATCGGCGAGCGCACCAACGTGACCGGTTCGGCGAAGTTCCGCCGGTTGATCGAGAGCGACAACTACCAGGCGGCCGTGGACGTCGCGCTGGAGCAGGTGCGCGGTGGCGCGAACCTGCTGGACGTGAACATGGACGCCGACCTGCTCGACAGCGAGCGGGCGATGACGACGTTCCTCAACCTGATCGCCACCGAGCCCGAGATCGCCCGCGTGCCGATCATGATCGACAGCTCGCGGTGGAGCGTGCTCGAAGCCGGGCTGAAGTGCGTGCAGGGCAAGGGCGTGGTCAACTCGATCAGCCTGAAGGAGGGCGAGGAGCAGTTCCTCGCGCAGGCCCGCCGCATCCGCGACTTCGGCGCGGGCGTCGTGGTGATGGCGTTCGACGAGAAGGGCCAGGCCGACACCGCCGAGCGCAAGGTGGAGATCTGCGGGCGGGCGTACGACCTGCTGACGGGTCAGGCGGGCTTCCCGGCCGAGGACATCATCTTCGACCCGAACGTGCTGGCCGTCGCGACCGGCATCGCCGAGCACAACGGGTACGCGAAGGCGTTCCTGGACGCCGTCCCGCTGATCAAGGAGCGGTGTCCGGGCGTCCGGATCAGCGGCGGCATCTCGAACCTGTCGTTCTCGTTCCGCGGCAACGACACCGTGCGCGAGGCGATGCACTCGGCGTTCCTGTTCCACGGCGTGCGCGCGGGGCTGGACATGGGCATCGTCAACGCCGGTCAGCTCGCGGTGTACGAGAACATCCCGAAGGACCTGCTGGAGCTGGTCGAGGACGTGCTGTTCGACCGCCGCCCCGACGCGACGGACCGGCTGGTGTCGTTCGCCGAGACGGTGTCGGGCTCGGGCACCAAGCGCGAGGTCGACCTGTCGTGGCGCGAGGGCACGGTCGGGAAGCGGCTGGAGCACGCGCTGGTGCACGGCATCGTGGACTTCATCGTCGAGGACACCGAAGAGGCGCGGCTGCAGGCGGCACGTCCGCTGGACGTGATCGAGGGTCCGCTGATGGACGGCATGAAGGTCGTCGGCGACCTGTTCGGCGCGGGCAAGATGTTCCTGCCTCAGGTGGTGAAGAGCGCGCGGGTGATGAAGCGCGCCGTCGCGCACCTGGAGCCGTACATGGACGCGGAGAAGGAAGCCTCCGGCTCCACCCGCGGCAACGGCAAGGTCGTGCTGGCCACGGTGAAGGGCGACGTGCACGACATCGGCAAGAACATCGTCGGCGTGGTGCTGGGGTGCAACAACTACGACGTGGTCGACCTGGGCGTGATGGTGCCCGCGGCGAAGATCCTCGACACGGCGATCGCCGAGAACGCGGACGCGATCGGCCTGTCCGGGCTGATCACGCCGTCGCTGGACGAGATGGTGTCGGTGGCGGCGGAGATGCAGCGGCGCGGGATGAAGCTGCCGCTGCTGATCGGCGGCGCGACGACGTCGCGGCAGCACACCGCGGTCCGGATCGCGCCCGCGTACGACGCGACCACGGTGCACGTGCTGGACGCGTCGCGGGTGGCGGGCGTGGTGTCGGCGCTGCTGGACGAGGAGCGCGCCGAGGAGCTGGGCGTGGCGACCCGCGTGGAGCAGCAGCGGTTGCGCGAGGAGCACGAGAACCGGCAGAGCACGCCGATGCTCACGGTGGAGCAGGCGCGGGCGAACGCCGAGGCGGTGTCGTTCGAGGAGCTGCCGACGCCGGCGTTCACCGGGTTGCGGGTCGTGGAGCCGTCGTTGGCCGAGCTGCGCGAGATGATCGACTGGACGTTCTTCTTCCTGGCCTGGGAGCTCAAGGGCAAGTACCCGAAGGTGTTGGAGAACCCGGTCGCGCGTGACCTGTTCGAGGACGCGAACGCGATGCTCGACGGGATCGTCGCGGACGGGTCGCTGTGGGCGAAGGGCGTGTACGGCTTCTGGCCCGCGCACTCCGAGGGCGACGACATCGTGGTGGACGGGCGGCGGCTGCCGATGCTGCGCCAGCAGACGCAGAAGCCGCAGAGCAGGCCGAACCGGTGCCTGGCCGACTACGTGGCGCCGGAGGGCGACCACCTGGGCGGGTTCGCGGTGGCCATCCACGGCGCGGAGGAGCTGGCCCGGCGGTACGAGCAGGAGCAGGACGACTACAAGTCGATCATGGTGAAGGCGTTGGCGGACCGGTTGGCGGAGGCGTTCGCCGAGTACGTCCACCTCCAGGCGCGGCGGGACTGGTTCGAGCCGGACGCCGACCCGGCGCTGGAGGACCTGCACGCCGAGCGGTTCCGCGGCATCCGGCCCGCGTTCGGCTACCCGGCCAGCCCGGACCACAGCGAGAAGCAGGACCTGTTCTCGTTGCTGGAGGCGGAGAAGATCGGCCTGGCGTTGACGGAGTCGTTCGCCATGACGCCGGCGGCGGCGGTGAGCGGTGTGATCTTCGCGCACCCGGAGTCGCGGTACTTCACCGTGGGCCGGATCGGGCGTGACCAGGTGGAGGACTACGCGGCGCGGCGCGGCATGCCGGTGGCGGAGGTCGAGCGCTGGCTGCGGCCGAACCTGGCCTACGAGCCCGAGGCGTGATCCGGGAGGCCGCCCGGTCCTGCCGGCCACGGGTTCCGTCGTCACGAAACGCGGGCTGATCGACGGCCTGCGCTGCGGCGCGCGGAAGTGGTCAGAGGTCAAGGGGCGGACTGATCACCAGCCGCCGGTCCACGGCCTCCACCAGCCGGTCGGCATGGGCGGGCACGGTGACGCGCGCCCACTCGCCCAGGGCGTCGAGGAACCCGAGCAGGTCTCGCCGGACGTCCTCGAGGAGTCCCGGCAAGGCGTCGCGCTGAAGGTCGACGTGCGGCCCGGTGAACCCGGGGTTGGTCAGGTCCTCGTCGCACCAGACGCGCACCACAGGGCCGAGTTGCTCCACCTGGACGTCCGGGCTGTGACCGAGCCAGATCACCCGGCCGGCGAGCACGTCCACCCAGTCTCGCCACTCCTCCAGGCCGACGCAGCAGCCCGGTTCGACCACGACCCCGTCCGAGGTGATCCGGAGGCCGCCGGGGACGCTGAAGTGGTCGTCGTCGTAGGCCAGGAAGGCGTCGACCGCCTCGGCCGCGTCCACCGCCTCGGCCACGTCGTCGACACGGCCGATCAGCGCCCAGGCCAACGCGCCGACCTCCCCCGGCGTGGGCGTGCGTGAGACGGCCGGGTGGAACGGCCCCGGCTCGACGGCCCAGAACGGGCACTCCACGACCACCCAACGCTCCAGCACCGGAACCATCGTGACCATGTGGCCATTGTGGGCGGTGCGGCAACCCGATTCGCCGTCAGACGACGAAGGTCCCGCCACCCGGGTCGGGCAGCGGGACCTTCCACCAGGCCGAACTAGACGGTGACCGGCTCGCGGTCCTCGACGGGGCGCTCGGTCTTGCGCGCCTGGCGGCGCTCCTTGCGGCCCTCGACCATCGAGTACAGCGTCGGCACCAGCACCAGGGTGAGCAGCGTCGAGCTGATCAACCCGCCGATCACCACGATCGCCAGCGGCTTGCCGATGAACGCGCCCTCGCCGGTGATGCCCAGCGCCATCGGCAGCAGCGCGAAGATCGTGGCCGCGGCGGTCATCAGGATCGGCCGCAACCGCCGCCGGCCGCCCTCGACCACCGCCTCCCGCACCGGCATCCCGTCCCGCCGGTACTGGTTGACCAGGTCGATCAGCACGATCGCGTTGGTCACCACGATCCCGACCAGCATCAGCATGCCGATCAGCGCGGGCAGGCCGAGCGGCGTGCCGGTGAGCAGGAGCAGGCCGATCGCGCCGGTCGCCGCGAACGGGATGGACACCAGCAGGATCAGCGGCTGCACCAGGCTGCGGAACGTCGCCACCATGATCAGGAACACGATCGCGATGGCCGCGAGCATGGCCAGGCCGAGGTCGGCGAACGTCTCGGCCTGGTCGGCGCTCACGCCGCCGAGCTCGTGCGTCGCCCCGGCGGGCAGGTCCAGCGCGTTCAGCCGCGACGTCAGGTCCGCGGTCACCGCGCCCAGGTCGGACCCGGTGGCCTTGGCGGAGATCGTGGCGCTGCGCGCGCCGTCGGTGCGGCGGACCTGCACCGGACCGTCCACGACGGACACCTCGGCGACCTGGCCGAGCGTGACGCCGCCGGGCAGCGGCAGCGCGCGCAGGGCGGTCACGTCGGCGGGGGCCGTGCCGGTGCGCAGCACGATCCGCTGGGACCGGCCGGCGACCGGCAGCTCCGCCACCGGCACCCCGCGCAAGGCCTGCGCGGCGAACTGGCCGATGGTCTGGCCGCTGAGCCCCCGTGCCGCCGCGGCCTCCTGGTTCACGGCGACCTGCACGCGCGGCGCGCTCACCGACAGGTCGTTGGTGACCTCGCCGACGCCGGGCGCGCCGGCGACGGCCTCCCGGACGCGCTCGGCGGCGTCCCGCAGCGTCGCCTCGTCGGGCGCGGTGACCAGCACGTCGATGGTGTCCGAGCCGAAGCCGGACGCCGCCGCGCCGAACGCCACCTCGCCCGCGCCGGCGGTGTTCGCCAGCCGCTCGGTCAGCCGGTCCTGCACGGCTTCCAGGTCGGTGCCCTCGCGGACGGTCGCGCGGACCCGGGTGTCGCCGTCACCGCCGAACCCGAACGCGGCCAGGCTGTTGTCCGTGCCGATGGTGACCTGGTAGGTCTCCACCTCCTCGGTCTCCGCCAGCACGCCCTCCAGCTTGCGCGCCGCGTCGTCGCGGGCGGCCAGGCTGGTGCCGGGCGGCATCTTCTGGGTGCCCTGCAACGCGGTGCCGCCGCCGTTGTCGATGAAGTTGGTCTCCAGCGAGCCGGCCAGGCCGAGCGTGCCGCCGAAGATCAGCACCGCGATCAGCAACGTCACCCAGCGCCGCGTCGTGGCGAACCGCAGCACGGGCACGTAAGCGCGCTGCAACGGGCTGCGCTTCTCCTTCTCCAGCGCCGCCTGGAGCGCGCGCTCGGCGGCTTCCGGGTCGGTGGGCACGGCCGGGCGCTTCAGGAACCAGAACGCCAGCACCGGCACGATCGTCAGCGACACCAGCAGCGACGCGAGCAGCGCGACGGTGACCGTGATGGAGAACGGCCCGAACAGCTCGCCCGCGATGCCGCCGACGAACGCGATCGGCAGGAACACCGCGACCGTGGTCAGCGTGGACGCCGTCACCGCCCCCGCGACCTCGCGCGTGCCGTCGAGCACGGCGCGCTCCTTGTCCTCGCCGTACCCGAGGTGGCGCTTGATGTTCTCCAGCACCACGATCGAGTCGTCCACCACCCGGCCGACCGCGATGGTGAGCGCGCCGAGGGTGAGCAGGTTGAGCGACAGGTCGCCGGTGTAGAGGGCGATCAGGGCGACCACCACGGACAGCGGGATGGACACCGCCGTCACCAGGGTGGACCGCACCGACAGCAGGAACAGCAGGATCACGATCACCGCGAACAGCAGGCCGAGCAGGCCCTCGGTGGTCAGGCCGCTGATCGCCTTCTCCACCTCGGGGCCCTGGTCGAACGCGACGGTGAGGGTGGAGCCGGTGGCCTCGCCCCACTCGCCGAGGCGGTCGCGGACCTGGCGGGAGATCTCCACCGCGTTGCCGTCGGACGTCATGGTGACGCTGACGCCGAGCGTGGCCTGGCCGTCGGTGCGGGTCAGCACGGTGGCGGCGGCGGGCCCGGACTCCACCGCGGCGACGGCGCCGAGCTTCACCGGGCCGGCGGGTGAGGCGAGCACGAGGTCGCGCAGGTCCTCGACGGACCCGACCGGGCTGCCGATCTGGACGGTCAGCGTCTTGTCCGCGTCCGGCACGGTGCCCGCGGGCACGACGGCGCCCGCCGAGGTGAGCGCGGCGGTCAACGCCTGCGGGTCGACCCGGGCCGCGCCGAGCTTGGCGTAGTCGACGGTGACGGTGACCTGGCGGTCCCGTTCGCCGCTGACGGTGGCCTCGCGCACGCCGGGGATGGCTTCGAGGTCGGGCACGACCTCGGCGCGCAGCCGGGCCGCGGCGGCGAGGTCGTCGTCACCGGTGGTCGCGGCGAGCGCGATGACCGGGATGTCGTCGGTGCTGCCCTGGGCGACGGTCGGCTCGACGCCCTGCGGCAGGCGCGGCTGCAGCCGGTTCACGGCCTGCTGCATCTGGGCCACGGCGGCGTCGACGTCGGTGCCGTAGGTGAACATCACCTGCACCGTCGCGGAGCTCTCGGCGGAGCGGGTGAGCACCTGCTCGACGCCGTCGACGCCGCGCACGGCGGCCTGGATCGGCTCGGCGACCTGGCTGTCCACCAGGTCCGGCGACGCGCCGGGGTAGGGCGCGATGACCACCGCGGCGGGCAGCTCGATGGACGGGAAGAGCTGCTGCTTGATCGAGGGCAGCGTGAACACGCCGAAACCGATCACGAGCAGGCTCAGCAGCCCGACGAGGCTTCGGTTGGCCAGGCTCAGTCGAGCCAGCACGGACATCGTGGGAATCTCCTTGGTGAGCGGACCTGCCGACGCGTGGCGATCGGCGGGGGCCGACGACCGGACGACGCGCGGGGGCGCCGCGGGCGGATGCGACGAACGCTCGCACACGGAACCTGAGAACAGGCTCAGACATGGGTTGATTCGCCGACCGCCCACCTGCGGTCTGACCAGCGTCAACACTGTCCGCGGCCTCGCCGTCGCGGCCAGGTGATCTTCATCACGAGCGATCTTCGAGCGGTCCTCGACGGACCCCGGGACCGGTCCTCGGACGCCGCGGAGGCCGGGGGACGCGCCCCCGGCCTCGGGCTTCCACGACGGCGTTCCCTGCCGGACGCCCTTGGGGTCGGCCGCCACCGCGGAAGGGCCGCCGGGGCGTGGCGCCCGGTGACCCGACTGCATTACGCGGGCGGCGTGCCGCCGGGTTCAGCGGCCCGGTTCGGGGTTCCGCAGTGCGGTGCGGCCGGTGTGCCGCAGCCACAGCAGGCCGAGCACCGGCAGCACGAGCGGCACGAACCCGTAGCCGCCACCGAAGTCCGACCAGACGGTGGCGTCCGGGAACGCGTCGGCGAACACCAGGCTCGCCGCGCCGACCACCAGCACGCCGGCCAGCTCGACGCCGCACGCGAGGTAGGCGATCCGCCGCGGCACCGCGCCGGCCAGCGCGGCCGTCGCCACCACGTACACGGCGGCCGCGAACGCGGACAGCGCGTACGCCAGCGGCGCGTCGCCGAACCGGGTGGCGATCTGGACCGCCGACCGGGCCGCGGCCGCGAGCGCGAAGATGCCGTACACGGCGATCAGCAGCCGTCCCGGACCGGACCGGGTGGCTTCCGCGAGCCGGTCACCCATGCCCGGCCCAGACCTGGTTGAGCCGCAGGATCATCACGGGCACGCTCAGGCACGCCACCGCCAGCGTCCCGGCGCCCCACCGGGACCGCTCCGCGAGCGACCAGAACGCGCCGAGCGGCAGCACCACGGCCGCCCCGATCAGGTAGCCGACGAACGTCGCGCGGTCGAGCTCCCGGTCGGCGCCCAGGACGTTGACCACGCCGACGACCGCCTGCGCGAGCAGCCCGACTTCGAGCAGCACGACGACGGCGGCGAGGCCGAGGGTGGGCTTGGTGGCGAGCGTGATGGGCCGGTCCGCGATCATCAGCACCAGCGACCACAGGGCCGCGACGAGCGCCACGACCGTCAGCGCGGTGGCGAGGACTTGGATCATCTGGACTTCCCGGTCGGACGGCGAGCAGCGAACGGCAACCTACTCCGCGCCCGGACCGCGCCCGCGCGAAGCCCCGCGTGGTGCTCCGCATGCGACCGTGCGTGCTGCCCGGCCTGCAGGCCTGCGTGCGGCCGTGCGTGCGGCCTTGCGTGCGGCAGGGCGTGCGGCAGGGCGTGCGGCAGGGCGCCGCTACCGCCCCAACGGCTCCCCCGCCAAGGCCGGCCCGGTGACCACGACGGTCGCGCGCGGGTTCGCGACGGCGTCCGCCACGCGCGCCACCACCTCGTCGAACACGGGGTCGTCGTAGTAGTCGCTGTGCCCGCGCAACGGCGAGGCGACCATGTCCGGGTCGGGGTCGAGGAACTCGGGGTCGCGCAGCCGGACGTCGTTGCCGCACCGCACGCCCCACAGCTTCGCGCCCGCCGCCACCGGCTCGTCGTCGGTCTTCGGCCACACCTGCACCGGCCCGCCGAGCGGGTCGGTCAGCCGGTGCAGGTTCCACCACCGGTCGCCGAGGTCGTGGTGCAGGCGGGTCAGCTCGGCGTGCCCGAGGTAGTGCGGGAACAGCCGCGAGTACGCCCACTGCAGCTGCGAGCCGTAGGTGACGAGGCCGACCCGCCGCAGCGCCGCCGCCGCGTCCGCCTGCCTGATGTACCGCTCGCCGTCGGCGGGGTCGGGCCGCTCGCTCTCCCGGCGCAGCAACGACAACGCGGCGACGCACACCACGCTCCCCTGGCTGTGCCCGGACAGCACGACCGCGCTCACGTCGTGGTGCCCGGCGAGCCGGACGGCGCGCGAGGTCAGCTCGATGGTGGCCCTCCCGCCGTAGGGCGGCGGGCAGATCGGGTGCGCCAGGCGCGGCCAGAACGCCACCAGATCCCAGACGATGCCGACGGCTGTGCGCATGCGGGGGCTCTGCCACGTCCGCACACCCAACAACAACAGCACCACGACGAGTCCGGACACGACCAGGCTGCCCAACGCGCCGAGTTCGCGCGCGGGCAGGCTCGACAGCCACTCGGCGAGCCCCGGCGCGGGCGCGGACCGCCAGTCCGGGTGCGCCAGCCGGGCCAGCGCGACACCGCCGCCCGCCGCGGCCAGCACGCCGCCGAGCAGCGCGACCGCGCCGAGCAGCCAGTGGTAGCGGTACTTGCCGGAGGCGAGCCGCTGGTGGAACGCGACCTTGCGGACGCCGGGCCGGTCGGGCCGCCCCGGGTAGTCGGCCAGCACGCCGTCGCGGACCGCCGCGCCGATCGAGTGCCGCAGGCAGGAACCCACGCCGACGACGTACAGCAGACCCGCCACGACGGCCGCCGCCCAGAACGCCCAGCCGGGCACGGACGTCCACCGCAGCAGCACGGCGACGCCCGCCGCCAGCGACCCGGCGGCGAACCACGACGCGCTCGACACCTGCCGCACCATCGCCGCCACGACCGGCGCGACGAGCAGCGGGAACGCGATCGCCAGCACGCCCCACAGCCCGGCGCCGACCAGGTAACCCGTGCCCAGCACCAGCCCCGGCCGCCCCGCCTCCGGCACCGGGTCGCCGACCCAGTCGACCACCCGGTAGGCCAGCCCGCCGCTGAACCCGACCGCCAGCGTGGTCGCGACCGCCGCGATCACCACGGCCCCGTAGCCGTGCCACATCGGCCGGAACCTCTTGTCCGCCACCATCAACTCGACACCGCGCGGCGCGTGCCGCATGCGCACGCACGCCACGAACAGCGCCACCAGCAGCACCACCGCCAGTGCGGACAGCACGTTGGTCACCACCTCGAACCCGGCCAGCGGCGTCACGGACCCGGTCGCGCCCACCGGCAGCCGCCACAGGACCGCGGTCGCCACACCGGCCGCCACCAGCAGGTACACCGCCGACGTCCACTTCAGCGCCCGCGAGTTCACCTCCCGCCGGTCCGGCGACATCACCACGCAGCCGACCGCCCACAGCAGCACCAGCACGCCCACGCCGACGACGGACCACGACAGCGCGTCCGACGGCCGGCCCGGCTGCGCCGTCCGCAACGCGCCCGCGTACAGCACGCCGACCACCGCGCACGCCGCCGCCACGTGCGCGTCACGCAGCACCGGCGTGCGCGGCGACGTGTGCCAGAACGCGTAGTCGCCCAGGCTCCCGGACCGGGTCTCCCACACGTGGTGGGTGCCCTTCGGCTCGTACAGGAACGTCTGCCGGCCGAACCACCACAGCACGGTGATCACCAGGCCCGGCGGCACCGCCCCGACCAGCAGCATCGCGCCGAACGGCCAGCCGGCGAAGAACCCCAGGCGCTCCGCGCGGCACGCCGCCGTGCCCGCGCACTGCCGCACCAGCAGCTCCAGCGAGACGTACGCGGTGGCGGTGACCAGCATCGCCGTCAGCACCAGCCCGAGCAGCCGCAGCACCGCCTCGGCGAACCGGTTCGCGCCGAGCAGCGCGTACCGGGCCAGGTTGAGGATCGCGAACGGGATCAGCACCAGCCACAGCGCCCGGCTCGCGCCGCCCGAGGTGAACCGGCCCCAGTGGAACGCCTCGACGGTGCGGGTCCGCCCGCTGGACGGGGCGCGCGCCGGCGTGCCCGCCCGCAGGAACCGGGCGACGTCGTCACCGGCCACCGGGGTCGGGTACGGGTCGCCGAGCATCGTTTCGGGCGGGGTGCCCGACACCCCGTGGACCCGCAGTTCGACGACGTCCTCGGGACGCATGCTCTTCCCCTGCCGTAGTAGCCGTGGGGTGTTGCCTACCGGATCGCCCGACCGGGGTAGGCCGTTTCGGTCATCGAGCCACCCGGTCGGGGCACCACGGGGCTGGTGAGAGCATCGTGGGTGACGCCCGGCCGCCGATCGCGACCGGGCGGACCACGGCCACGACCCGAAAGGCTGCCCACGGTGACCAAACCCGCCCGCCGCGACCCGAGCAAGCTCGTCGACGCCTCCGGGTTCCGCGAGTTCGTCCAGCACGGCTGGGGCCCGGCCGACCGCGCCGCGCGCGTCGCGCCCGGCGCCGCCAAG
>NZ_JBHTLK010000077.1:0-28053 GCF_042678885.1 Saccharothrix hoggarensis | reverse complement strand
CGGGCGTGCCGCCCGACTGGAGCCCGCACCTGACGGTCGCCCGCGGCCGGGCGTGGCCGCCGCTGGAGTTCACCGGGCGTGAGTGGGCGGCGGCGGAGGTCGCGCTGGTCCGCAGCCGCCCGGCCGAGGGCTACACCGTCCTCGACCGAGTGCCCTTGACCACGTCAAACGCGTAGGCCGCGGCCACTGCTGGTAACCTCGACAGTTGGGTCTGGCTGCGGTCCGTGGCGGCCAGTACCGACTACCCCGCGATCCGCGGGGCCGCACGGCACTTAACCAGGCACAAGGAGTAACGAGCACGTGGCACTGACCACCCAGGAAAAGAAGACCATCCTCGCCGAGTACGGCGTCCACGACACGGACACCGGTTCCGCCGAGGCCCAGGTCGCGCTGCTGAGCAAGCGCATCGCCGACCTGACGGAGCACCTGAAGAAGCACAAGCACGACCACCACTCGCGTCGTGGCCTGCTCCTGCTGGTCGGCCGTCGCCGCCGGCTGCTGAACTACCTCCAGAAGGTGGACATCCAGCGCTACCGCGCCCTCATCGGGCGGCTCGGTCTGCGCAGGTGAGACGTCCCGAGGGGGAGTGACCACGAGGGTCACTCCCCTTCGGCGTAACTGAAAACAACAAAGACGAGGGACGCACGCGCGGCGCACGGGACGACAGTTCGCCGGTCCTCGGTAGTGGCCCCCTGGTACGAATCCCAGGGGACTTCGATCGAAGACCGGCCTCGTCCGAACCGCGACCCGCGCCTGAGCGCGCTGTGGCCCGCATGACGAGGAGTATCCGCACATGACGGACATCGAGGTCCACGAGACTTCAGCCGTGATCGACAACGGTCGATTCGGCACGCGCACCATCCGCTTCGAAACCGGTCGCCTGGCCCGCCAGGCCGCCGGCTCGGTCGTCGCCTACCTGGACGACGAGACGATGCTGCTGTCGGCCACGACGGCGTCGAAGCACCCCAAGGAGCACTTCGACTTCTTCCCCCTCACGGTGGACGTCGAGGAGCGCATGTACGCGGCGGGCCGCATCCCCGGCTCGTTCTTCCGCCGCGAGGGTCGCCCGTCGACCGACGCGATCCTGACCTGCCGCCTGATCGACCGGCCGCTGCGCCCGTCCTTCGTGGACGGTCTGCGCAACGAGATCCAGGTCGTCATCACGGTGATGAGCCTGAACCCGCAGGACCTGTACGACGTGGTGGCGATCAACGCCGCGTCCGCGTCCACGCAGCTCGCGGGCCTGCCGTTCTCGGGCCCCATCGGCGGCGTCCGGGTGGCGCTGATCGAGGGCCAGTGGGTGGCGTTCCCGACCCACGAGCAGCTGGAGAAGGCCGTGTTCGACATGGTCGTCGCCGGCCGTGTCGTCGGTGACGACGTCGCGATCATGATGGTCGAGGCCGAGGCCACCGAGAACGTCATCGACCTGGTCGGCGACGGCGCGCAGGCGCCCACCGAGGAGGTCGTGGCCGCCGGTCTCGAGGCGTCCAAGCCGTTCATCAAGGCGCTGTGCGACGCGCAGGCCCAGCTGGCGCAGGTCGCCGCGAAGGCCACCGGCGAGTTCCCGACCTACCCGGCCTACCAGCCCGACGCCTTCGAGGCCGTCGAGGAGGCCGCCGGCGGCGAGCTCGGCCAGGCGATGACGATCGGCCCCAAGCAGGAGCGCGAGTCCCGCATCGACGAGATCAAGGCGTCGGTGCTGGAGAAGCTGGCCGAGCGGTTCGAGGGTCGCGAGAAGGAGGTCGGCGCGGCGTTCCGCTCGCTGACCAAGAAGCTGGTCCGCCAGCGCATCCTGCGCGACAAGGTCCGCATCGACGGCCGCGGCCTCACCGAGATCCGGTCGCTGTCGGCCGAGGTCGAGGTCATCCCGCGGGCGCACGGCTCGGCGCTGTTCGAGCGCGGCGAGACCCAGATCCTGGGTGTCACCACGCTGAACATGCTGCGCATGGAGCAGCAGATCGACTCGCTGTCCCCGGAGACGCACAAGCGCTACCTGCACCACTACAACTTCCCGCCGTTCTCCACCGGTGAGACCGGCCGCGTGGGCTCGCCCAAGCGCCGCGAGATCGGCCACGGCGCGCTGGCCGAGCGGGCGATCATGCCCGTGCTGCCCAAGCGCGAGGAGTTCCCCTACGCGATCCGCCAGGTGTCCGAGGCGCTGGGCTCCAACGGCTCGACGTCGATGGGCTCGGTCTGCGCGTCCACGATGTCGCTGCTCAACGCCGGCGTGCCGCTGAAGGCGCCGGTCTCGGGCATCGCCATGGGCCTGGTGTCCGACGAGGTCGACGGCAAGACGGAGTACGTCGCGCTGACCGACATCCTCGGCGCCGAGGACGCGTTCGGCGACATGGACTTCAAGGTCGCCGGCACCAAGGAGTTCGTCACCGCGCTCCAGCTCGACACCAAGCTCGACGGCATCCCGTCCGAGGTCCTGGCGTCGGCCCTGGGTCAGGCCCGCGACGCGCGCCTGACCATCCTGGAGGTCATGGCCGAGGCCATCGACAGCCCGGACGAGATGAGCCCGTTCGCGCCGCGCGTGACGTCGGTCAAGATCCCGACCGACAAGATCGGCGAGGTCATCGGCCCGAAGGGCAAGATGATCAACTCGATCACCGAGCAGACCGGCGCCGACATCTCCATCGAGGACGACGGCACGATCTACGTCGGCGCGGCGGACGGCCCGTCGGCCGAGGCCGCGATCGGCCTGATCAACGCGATCGCGAACCCGCAGCTGCCGAAGGTCGGCGAGCGCTTCCTGGGCACCGTGGTGAAGACCGCGGCGTTCGGCGCGTTCGTGTCCCTGCTCCCGGGCAAGGACGGCCTGATCCACATCTCGAAGCTGGGCAACGGCAAGCGCATCAACAAGGTCGAGGACGTCGTCAACGTCGGCGACAAGCTCCGCGTCGAGATCGCGGACATCGACCAGCGCGGCAAGATCAGCCTGGTGCTGGTCAACGACGACGCCGAGTCGGCCCCGGCCGGCGACGCGCCCGTCGCGGACGACGCGCCCGCCGAGGCACCCGCGCAGTGAGGACGAGCGTCAACGGGACGGCCGCGAGTGCTTCTGGCACTCGCGGCCGTCCGCTTACGCGCCGGCTCGGGCACCTGCAGAAGCCCGGCAGCACGGTCTCGCTGGAACGCGGCGACGGCGGCCTGGCCGTGCGCCGCAGCGTGCTGCCGTCCGGGCTGCGGGTCATCACCGAGCGCATCCCCGGCGTCCGGTCGGCGTCGGTCGGCCTGTGGGTGCAGGTCGGGTCGCGCGACGAGCGGGTCGAGGTCGCGGGCGCCGCGCACTACCTGGAGCACCTGCTGTTCAAGGGCACGGCGAACCGCACGGCCGCGCAGATCGCCGAGGAGATCGACGCGGTCGGCGGCGAGCTGAACGCGTTCACCGCCAAGGAGCACACCTGCTACTACGCGCACGTCCTCGACGAGGACCTGCCGCTGGCGATGGACCTGGTGTGCGACGTGGTGTTCGACGCGCTGTGCGAGCCGCGGGACTTCGAGACCGAGCGCGGCGTGGTGCTCGAAGAGATCGCCATGCGCGACGACGACCCGGAAGACCTGCTGCACGACGCGTTCCTGGACGCCCTGCTGGGCGAGCACGCGCTGGGACGGCCGGTGCTGGGCACCGAGCAGTCCATCGGGGACATGGACCGCGACGCGCTGTTCGGCTTCTACAAGCGGCGCTACACGCTGCCGCGGATGGTGCTGGCGGTCGCGGGCAACATCGACCACGCGCACGTGATGCGGTTGGTGCGCAAGCAGGTCGGCGATCGGCTCGACCGCGTCGGCACGCCCGTCGCGCCCCGCGCCGGACGCGCCCGCATCCCCGGTTCGCGCAAGCTGGTGCTGCACTCCGACGACACCGAGCAGGCGCACCTGATGCTGGGCGTGCGCGGGCTGGACCGGCACGACGAGCGCCGGTTCGCCCTGAACGTCCTCAACGCAGCGCTGGGCGGCGGCATGAGCTCGCGGCTGTTCCAGGAGGTCCGGGAACGGCGCGGCCTGGCGTACCAGGTGTACTCGTCGGTGGGCCTCTACGCCGACGCGGGCACGTTGTCGATCTACGCGGGCTGCCAGCCCGACCGGCTCGGCGACGTGGCCGGCGTGGTGCGCGAGGTGCTGTCCACCGTGGCCCGTGACGGGCTGGAGGACGCGGAGGTGGCCCGCGGCAAGGGCCAGCTGCGCGGCGGGCTCGTGCTGGGCCTGGAGGACACCAGCTCGCGGATGTCGCGCATCGGCAAGGGCGAGCTGAACTACGGCGACTACCTGTCCGTGGAGCAGACGCTCGCGCGCATCGACGAGGTCACGTCCGAGGACGTGGCGACGCTGGCGCGTGATCTGCTGCGACGTCCCGTCGCCGCCGCCGTGGTCGGCCCTTACGCTCACGCCGACGATCTGCCGTCCCAGGTGCACGAGGTGATCTCTTGAGTGCTCAGTCTCCGCTCGACCCCGCGAACGGGTCGTCGGCCGAACCGCTCCGCGTCGGCGTCATCGGCGCCAGGGGCCGCATGGGCGCCGAGGTGTGCCGCGCGGTCGAGGCCGCGGGGGACATGGAAGTCGTCGCGATGGTCGACGCGGGCGACTGGCTGTTCAACCTGGCCGACGCGGGCGCCCAGGTCGCGGTCGACTTCACCAGCCCCGAGGTGGTGATGGACAACATCCGGTTCTGCGTGGACAACGACATCCACGCCGTGGTCGGCACCTCCGGGTTCGACGCCCAGCGGCTCGGCGCGGTGTCGGAGTGGCTGGAGCAGAAGCCGGAGCTGGGCGTGCTGATCGCGCCGAACTTCGCCATCGGCGCGGTGCTGTCCATGCGGTTCGCCGAGCTGGCCGCCCGGTACTACGAGTCGGTCGAGGTCATCGAGCTGCACCACCCGCGCAAGGTGGACGCCCCGTCGGGCACCGCCGCGCACACCGCCCGGCTGATCTCCCAGGCGCGTGAGGCGGCGGGCCTCGGCCCGATGCCGGACGCGACGACCCAGGAGGCGCCGGGGGCGCGCGGGACGCTGGTGGGCGACGTGCGGGTGCACTCGCTGCGCGTGGCCGGGCTGATCGCGCACCAGGAGGTCGTGTTCGGCACGGAGGGCGAGACGCTGACGCTGCGGCACGACTCGCTGGACCGGAAGTCGTTCATGCCGGGCGTGCTGCTGGCCGTGCGGTCGATCGCGCGGCACCCGGGCCTGTCGGTCGGTCTCGACAAGTACATGGACCTCTGATCCCCGTGGACCTCCGCGGACCGGGCCGGCGATGAGCACCCGCACCGTCGCGTTCCTGATCACCGCCGCGCTGGCGGTGTACTTCGTGCTGCTCGGCGGCCGGGCCGTGGCGCTGCTCAGCACCGGCGACCCGGTCGGCGTCGGCCTGGGCGTCGGCGTGCTGGTGCTGCCGCTGATCGGCGCGTGGATCGCGTGGACGAACCTGCGGTTCGGCTTCACCACCGAGCGGATGGCGCGGCAGCTCGACGCGGAGGGCGGTCTCCTGGACACCTCCGCGCTGCCGCGCCGTCCGGGCGGGTGGAGCGGGAGGCCGCCGACGCGTGGTTCGAGGAGCGCCGGGCCGACGTCGAGGCGCGGCCGGAGGACTGGCGGGCGTGGTTCCTGCTGGCGCAGGCGTACGACCTGGCCGGTGACCGTGGTCGGGCCCGCGAGACCATGCGCAAGGCCATCGAACTATTCCAGTCGCCGACGAATCGGGTGTGAGCCGGTCGAGTGAGACGCGGTTCATTCGGTCTTAACGTCTTCTTGCCTTTGATCCTTCGGCACGTGTCGCTACCGTGGCTCGTGTGGTCAAAACCTGCGAGAACCTGCGGCTGACCGTCGCCTGCCTGGTCATCGCCGCCGCCGTGAGCATCGCCCTCGCCCTCACCTAGCGGTCACACGACCGGGTGGTTCGCCGTGCGCTCACCCGAATGGCCGGGTAGCCGGTGGGACATGGACCGAACAACAGTGGACCGGCTCTACGACTGCGACGTGCTGGACCGGCACGGCCGGCCGATCGGCCCGGTGTCCGAGGTGTGGCTGGCCGACGGCCGCCCGCTCTGGGCCACCGTGCGACGGGCCGGCGGCACCACCCTGGTGCCCATCCTCGGCGCCCAGGTGCGCGAACGCCGGCTCGTCGTGCCGGTGGAGGAGCACGAGGTCGCGGGCGCGCCCGAAGTGCGCAGCCGGGAGCTGTCGGACGACGAGCAGGCCGAGCTGCACGACCACTACGGCCTGACGCTGCCCGAACAGCGCCTGGTGCGGCACGAGCGCGGCGGGAAGACGTCCGTCAGTGCACCCACCACCCTGCGACCGCGGCCGGGGAAGCGGCCAGCACGCTGAACCGGGCGAACCGCCCGACCATGCCGGTGGAGATGAACAGCCAGGACGACATGCCCGCCAACCCCGCCAGCACGGTGGTGAACATGAACGGCGGCAGGCCGACCACCGAGCTGACCGCGTGCGTGCCGAACATCCAGTGCGGGTGCCGGTGGCAGCGCTCGCGCACCCACTCCAGCCGCGCCTTCCACTTCCGCCGCCACGGCGACGACGGCTTCTCCGCCTTCTCCGCGCGCTTCAGGAACGCGGGGAGGTGCAGCGAGCCGCGGGCGGCCAGGAAGTAGAACATCTTGCCCAGCACCTGGCCCAGGGCCACGGCGAGCCCGATCCACCACCAAGAAATGCCCGGCTGCTGGGTGACCAGGCCGATGACGAAGATCTCGATGCTGATCAGGGGCAGGATCGCGGAGCCGAACGCGACCCCGAACGTGAGGCACAACCACCCGAGCACCCGGCCGAGGCTACCCGTCCTGTCACGGCGTGAGCAGTAGGGACAGCCCCCCGGTCATCCGGATCTCCCTGACCGGCCGCCCGCCCGCGTCCAGCGTGCGCACCGTGCCGTCCGCTTCCCACTCCGCCTTGGCGTAGAAGTCGATCGAGCTGCGGTCCGCCTCGGGCACCCACGCGACGCCCCTGGTGGCCCCCGCTTCCCGCAGGTGCCCGGCGGCCGTGGCCAGCAACCTGCCGCCGTGCCCGCGCCGACCCCACCGGGGTTCCACGAGCACGCTCACCAGCGCCGTCGTCGACGCGTCGGCGGGCAGCGAGCCGTCGGCGTTGGCCACCTCGTCCTCCGGCGCCGGCCCCGCGACGCAGAAGCCGACCGTCCACCGGCCCTCGGCGGCGACGAGCACCTGGCCGCGCGCGACGGCGTCCGCCCAGGCCGGAGCGGTCTCCGCGACGTCGAGCGAGTCCAGCACCTCGGCGGGCAGGATGTCCCGGTAGGCGGTCCGCCAGGTGTCTCGGTGGATGCGGGCGATCTCCGCCACGTCGTCGGGCTGCGCGGTGCGCACGCTGGCGTCGGCCATGCCGGAACCCTAGCGGCGGAAACCCGCGTGATTCCGGGCGGTGTCACGTGAAAGCGTCCGTGGGTGCGTTGGGCAGCGTTGGGCGTCGTGTACGTGGTGTGGGGTTCCACCTACCTGGCCATCAGGTTCACCATCGAGTCGATGCCGCCCCTCTTGTCGGGCGGCACGCGGTTCCTGCTGGCGGGCGCCCTGCTGGCGCTCGTGGTGGCGTGGCGGGGCGGGCTGCGGATGACGCGGCGGCAGTTCGGCTCCTCGGTGCTGCTGGGCCTGCTGCTGCCCGCGTGGGGCAACGGGCTCGTGGTGCTGGCCGAGCAGTCGGTGGCGTCCGGGCTGGCCGCGCTGCTGGTGGCGGCCGTGCCGCTGTACGTGGTGGTGATGCGGCGGGTCGCGGGCGAGCGGCCCGCCGGCGTGACGTACGCGGGTGTCGCCATCGGGCTCGTGGGGCTGGCGGCGCTGCTGCTGGACGACGTCGGCACGTCGTCGTGGTGGGGGCCGTGGGTCGTGCTGCTGGCGGCGTTCGGCTGGGCGCTGGGGACGTTCCTGAGCGGGCGGCTGGACACGCCCGCCAACCCGTTCGCGCTGTCGGCGGTGGAGATGCTGGCGGGCGGCGCGGCGTTGACGGTGGTCGGGCTGGCCGCGGGGGAGCGGGTGTCGTTCGGCGCGATCACCACGTCGTCCTGGGTGGCGTGGGGGTACCTCGTGGTGTTCGGGTCGTTGCTGGCGTTCAGCTCGTACGTGTACGTGCTGGGGCAGCTGCCCGTGTCGACGGTGGCGACGTACGCGTACGTGAACCCGATCATCGCCGTGGTGCTCGGGGTGTGGCTGGCCGACGAGCGGGTCGGCGTGTTCCAGCTGGTCGGCGGCCTGTTGGTGGTGCTGGCGGTGGTCCTGGTGGTGCGGGCCGAGCGGAAGTGTCGGACCTGAGTGGGAGCATCCTGCCGTGCAGAAGATGAGCGCCGACGTCGCCCGCCGCATCGCGCTGGGCGCCCAGGGCTTCGCCGATCCCCGGCCCGCCTCCGCGCCCACCCGGCGGCACCTCCAGCGGGTGCTGTCGCGGGTGCGGCTGCTGCAGCTCGACTCGGTGAACGTGGCCGTCCGCGCGCACTACATGCCGGTGTTCAGCAGGCTCGGCGCCTACTCGCCGTCGCTGGTGGACGACGCGGCGTGGTCGCACAGCGCCCGGCGGCCCCGGCTGCTGGTCGAGTACTGGGCGCACGAGGCGAGCCTGGTGCCGATCGAGGACTGGCCGCTGTTCCACTCCGGGGCCAAGCGGCCGGGCTGGTGGAAGAACTACACGGCGGTCGCCGAGGGCTCGCCGCGGCTCGTGGACGACATCCTGGCCGTGGTGAAGGAGCTGGGGCCGCTCGGCGCGGGCGCGATCGAGAAGGCGCTGGCCGGCGGCGGGCCGCGGGCCAAGGACCACTGGGGCTGGAACTGGTCCGAGGTGAAGAAGGTGTGCGAGTACCTGTTCGGCGAGGGCGTGCTGACGACGGGGACGCGGCGCGGGTTCGAGCGGCTGTACGACCTGAGCGAGCGCGTGCTGCCGCCGGAGGTGCTGGCCCGGCGGCGGTCGATCTCGGCGGAGGAGGGCGCGCGGGAGCTGGTGGGCCGCGCGGCCGAGGCGATGGGGGTGGCGACGGAACCGGACCTGCGGGACTACTTCCGGCTCCAGCCCGCGCGCAGCCGGCAGGCGGTCGCGGAGCTGGTGGACGCCGGGGTGCTGGAGCCGGTCGAGGTGGCCGGCTGGGGCGTGCCCGCGTACCGGCACGTCGAGGCGCGGGTGCCGCGTCGGATCACCGGCCGCGCGCTGCTGTGCCCGTTCGACCCGCTGATCTGGGAGCGGGCGCGCACCGAGCGGATCTTCGACTTCTTCTACCGGATCGAGATCTACGTGCCGGCGGCGAAGCGCGTGCACGGGTACTACGTGTTCCCGTTCCTGCTGGACGGCGAGCTGGTGGGGCGGGTCGACCTGAAGGCGGACCGCGCTGCGGGCGTCCTGCGCGTGCAGGCGGCGCACTCCGAGCCGACCGCGGACGTCGGGCGGGTGGCCGTGGAGCTGGCGGCCGAGCTGCGCCACATGGCGGACTGGCTGGAGCTGGACGACGTCGAGGTGGTGCCGCGCGGCGACCTGGCCCCGATGCTGAAGTCGGTGGTCCACTGACAGGTCCGGTGGGCCGCTGGGGCCGCTGGGGAGTGGGCCGCTGGGGAGTGCGCCGCGGCGAGGTGGGCCGCGGCGCGCGCATCGGGGGTGCGCACGCCGCGGCGGCCGCGGTGCGACGAGCCGGTGGTGTCAGGTGGTCGTCGCGGTGGTCACCAGGGCGGTGCCGCTGCTCGTCCGGCCGGTGATGTGCAGGGCCGGTTCGGTGGGCGGCGGGGTGTCCGAGACGTCCAGCTCGCTGCGGGCGGAGCCGGTGCTGGACACCAGGTCGATCTCGGCGGCCACGCCGGGGCGGACGCCCACCCGGACGTCGCCGGAGCCGGTGCCCATCTGGATGCGGCCCGCGGCGGCGTCGGCGACGGTGACGTCACCGCTGCCCGTGCGCACCTGCACGTCGTCCTGCACCGCGCCGAGCCACACGTCGCCGGTGCCGGTGTAGAGGACGGTGTTCCCGCCGATCGACGACACCTCGATGTCGCCGCTGCCGGTCTTCGCGCGCAGCCCGCCGAGCATCGGGCCGAGCCGGAGCTTGCCCGAACCCGAGTTGACCTGGGACGGCGCGTCGGCCCGGTCGGCGGTGACGTCGCCGGTCCCGGTCTGGATCTCCAGGCGGCCCGCCGCGCCCGTCACGGTCACGTCGGCCGACCCGGCCTTGGCGATCACGTGGGAGCCGGACGGCGCCCGCACGGTCACCGCCAGCGGCACGGCGCGCAGCGGCAGCGCCTTGGACGACTGCACCTTCAACCGCCCGCCGGTCAGCTCGACGCGGGCGTCCCGCACGGCCTCCTCCGGCCCGGCCGCCTGTTCACGGCCGCCGCCGAACTGGTCGTTCACCCAGGTCAGGAGGCCGGACAGGCCGGCCGTCCACGACTCGCCCAGCGACGGGTCGTGCTTGAGCTCGACGTGCACGCCCGGCTCGTCCACCAGGTGCACCAGCACCCGGCCGGCGAGCAGCGCCACGTCGACCTCCACGACCCCGTCGACCTCGAAGCTCTGCTGACGCGCTGCATCCGGTTCCATGATCTCCCCCTCAGCCCTGCACCCAGCCGCGAACGCGTGAGGACGGCGAGCCGCCGCCCGGCTGGTCCTTCGGCGGCCCCCAGTGCTTGTGACCCCCGCCGCCACCGCCGCCGCGCCGCCCGCCGACCGCGCCCTGCACGGCCTGCGCGACGAACGTGTTCAGCGACAGCCCCTGGGCCGCGGCGGCCTGCTCGGCCTTGGACTTCAGCTCGTCCAGCAGCCGCAGGGTGATGCGCGTGGCCTCACCGCCCGCCGGCCGCGGGACCTCCTGGGGTTGAGGCTCGGGCTCGTCCCGAGCGGCCGTGCCGGTGACGACCACCTGCACGTCCCGGCCGTCCAACCGCACGTCGACGACGGGGCCGTCGAGGGCCGCGGTGACCTCCGCGGCCAGGTCGGACAGCGCGTTCATGAGCGCGAGCCGCGCGGCGGGCTCCAGGGCTGCGGACAGCAGGGCCGCGGTGCGCCGGGTGGTGTCGTCCCCGGCGGAGGCGGCCGTCGCGAGGTCCTCGCGCAGTGCTGCGATGTACGGCGACAGATCCATGACACCACCATGACGTCAAATCTGACATCAGTCAAGGAGAACGTGATGCCGGAAGTGACATCACGGTGCTGTCGATCACGCCGCGCGAACGGGGGCATCACCCGCCGCCGAACGGCCGTGACGGAGCGCAGCCGGGGCGCGGCCGAACGGCGGGCGGCGGCGGTGGCGCGCGCCGGCGGACGGGTCGGCTTCGGTTAGGGTTCGGGCCATGGCTGAGACGGTGGCGCCGAAGGTGCAGTTGATCGCGAAGACGGAGTTCTTCCCCCCGGACGGCGTCCCGTGGTCGACCGACGCCGACGGCGGCGAGGCGCTGGCGGAGTTCGCGGGCCGTGCCTGCTACCAGTCGTGGACCAAGCCGAACCCGGCCACCGCCACCAACGCCGGCTACATCAAGCACATCATCGAGGTCGGCCACCTGTCCGTCCTCGAACACGGTTCGGTGAGCTTCTACCTGACCGGCATCTCGCGGTCGCTGACGCACGAGCTGATCCGCCACCGGCACTTCTCGTACTCGCAGCTGTCGCAGCGGTACGTGCCCGAGCGCAACGCCGCCATGGTCGAGCCGGACGTCATCGCGAACGACCCCGAGCTGCACGAGAAGTTCCTCGCCGCCGCCCAGGCCAGCGTCGACGCGTACAACGAGCTGCTGAAGGGCCTGGAGGAGAAGTTCTCCGACGTGCCGAGCGCCACCCTGCGCCGCAAGCAGGCCCGCCAGGCGGCTCGCGCGATCCTGCCCAACGCCACCGAGACCCGCATCGTGGTCACCGGCAACTACCGGGCGTGGCGGCACTTCATCGCGATGCGCGCCACCGAGCACGCCGACGTGGAGATCCGCGCCCTCGCCGTCGAGTGCTTGCGCCAGCTCCAGAAGGCGGCGGCCAACGTGTTCGCCGACTTCACGATCTCCGCGCTGTCCGACGGCACCGAGGTCGCGTCCAGCCCGCTGGTCACCGAGGGCTGAGCCGTGAAGCGGCTGATCGTCGACGTCCGGCCGGGTGAGTACACGATCGCGCGGCTCCCCGCCGACGCGCCGGTCCCGGCCGGGCTGCTCGACGCGCCAGGCCTGGTGTCGGTCACCAGGACGCCGGACGAGCTGTCCGTTGTGTGCCCGAGCGAGCGCGCGCCCGAGACGGCCGCCGTGCAGCCGGGGTGGCGGCTGCTGACCGTGCGCGGCCCGCTGGAGTTCACCCTCACCGGGATCATGGCGGCGCTGTCCGGCGAGCTGGCCGCGGCGGGCGTGAGCCTGTTCGCGCTGTCCACTTACGACACCGACCACCTGCTGGTGAAGGCCGGTGACCTGGGCCGGGCGGTGCGCGCGTTGCGGGCGTCCGGGCACGAAGTCACGAAACCGTGAAACCGGATCGGGCTCCGGGCGGTCTGAAGTAGCGTTCCGCCCGGTCGGCGGTCGGGTTTCGAGGAGTGACGGTGACTGGTCCCCAAGGTGTGAGCGCCCAACCCCGCGTCATCGCGGGCAGGTACACCCTGCTCGCCGAGCTGGGTCGCGGTGGCATGGGCGTCGTCTGGCGCGCCCAGGACAACGTGATCGGGCGCCAGGTGGCCATCAAGGAGCTGCACCTGCCCGACGGCATCGCGCACGAGGAGCGCCGCGTGCTGGAGGAGCGGGTGCTCCGCGAGGCGCGCACCGCGGGCCGGCTGAACGACCCCGGCGTGGTCACCGTGTTCGACGTGGTCGCCGAGAACGGCATGACCTACATCGTGATGGAGCTCGTGGAGGCGGCGACGCTGTCCACGCTCATCGCCCAGCACGGCCCCATGCCGCAGGACCGCGTCATCTCGATGGCCGTGCAGGCGCTGTCCGCGTTGGACTCCGCGCACCAGGCGGGCATCGTGCACCGCGACGTCAAGCCCGGCAACCTCATGATCACGTCGACCGGCCGGGTGAAGCTCACCGACTTCGGCATCGCCCAGGCCGTGGACGACCCGCGGCTGACGACCAGCGGCAGCCTCATCGGCTCGCCCGCGTACATGTCGCCCGAGCGCATCCACGGCCACGACGCGTCACCGGCGTCGGACCTGTGGGCGCTCGGCGCGACGCTCTGCTACGCCGTGGAGGGCCTGAACCCCTACGAGCGCACGTCCACCGCGTCCACCCTGCACGCGATCATGAACGAGATGCCCCGCCTGACCAGGGCGCACGGCGTGCTCGGCGCGGTGATCACCGGCCTGATGATGCCCGACCCGAACGCCCGGCTGACCGGTCCGCAGGCCCGCGCGATGCTGGAGCGCGCCGTGGCCCAGCCGACGCCGCCGACGGGGTTCGGCGCGCCCAACCCGACCATGCACTACACCGCGCCGACCGCGGTCCGGAAGCCGTGGCTGAAGCCCGTGCTGATCGCCGGCACGTCGGTCGCGTCGGTCGCGCTGCTGGTCTGCGGCGTGCTCCTCGGCCGGTGGATCTTCACCGACCAGCCGTCCGCCGCGATGGCCGAGACGATCACCTACGGCGCGGGCGGCACGCTCGGGAAGAGCCAGTTCGACCTCACCGCCGGCCAGTGCGGCGACAACTACCTCGACCCCAACACCACGATCAACTACACGGACTGCCAGAAGTCCCACCGCGTCGAGTACTTCGCGAAGGGCAGCCCGTTCGGCTCGGACAAGCGCGGCTACCCCGGCGACGAGTACCTGAAGAAGTACGCCGAGGACTTCTGCACCCTGCACTTCATGTCGGACCTGATCCCGGTGGACGACAAGGAGGACCGGTTCCGCTACGCCGCCGTGGTGCCGACGAGCGGTGAGTGGCAGTCCGACCCGACCGACTCCTCCGGCCGGGGCAGCCGCGAGGTCGCGTGCGTGCTCTGGCACAAGGACAAGGCCCCGCTCGAGGACCAGGTCTACGCCGAGGATCGGTAGCGTGGGGTCATGGGCGTCGCGCAGGACGAACGCAGGCTGCTGACCGAGCTGTTCGCCGAGGTGGGGCCGGACGCGCCCACCCTGTGCCACCCGTGGCGCACGCGCGACCTCGCCGCCCACCTCGTGCTGCGGGAACGCCGGCCCGACGCGGCGGCGGGCATCCTGGTCGGGGCCCTGGCCGGGCACACCCGGAAGGTGCAGGACGCGTACGCCGCCAAGCCGTGGGACGAGCTGGTCGGGCTGGTCCGCGGCGGTCCGCCCCGGTTCTCCCCCTACGCGCTGGTGGACGAGCTGGTGAACCCGGTCGAGTACTTCGTGCACCACGAGGACGTCCGCCGGGCCCGCGACGACTGGGCGCCGCGTTCACCCGATCCGGTACGAGACGCGGTGCTGTGGCGGCGGCTGGGACCGGTGGCCCGCCTCCTGTACCGCAAGAGCCCGGTCGGCGTGGTGCTCCGCCGCCCGAACGGCGAGGCCCACGTGGCCAGGCGCGGACGCCACCCCGTGGTGCTGACCGGACAAGTCTCGGAATTGCTGGTGCACGTGTTCGGCCGGTCCGCCGCGCACGTCGAGTACGACGGCCCGGACGAGGCCGTGCGCCTCGTGCGAGACCTCGACCGGAGCATGTAGTCGCAGCTTGCCGAGGGTGACGCGGTAGATTTCCGGCCATGACCGGAAGTCCTACCGCCTCGCCCGGCCGCCCGTTCGGCCGCGTGCTCACCGCCATGGTCACGCCGTTCGACGCCCGGGGGGCGGTGGACCTGGAGAAGGCGCAACAGCTCGCCGAGCACCTGGTCGGGCTGGGCAACGACGGTCTCGTGGTCAACGGCACCACCGGCGAGAGCCCGACCACCAGCGACGCCGAGAAGGCCGACCTGGTCCGCGCCGTCGTCGAGGCGGTCGGCGACCGCGCGACCGTGGTCAGCGGCGCCGGCACGTACGACACCGCGCACAGCGTGCACCTGGCCAAGGAGGCGGAGGCGGCGGGCGCGCACGGCCTGCTCCTCGTGACGCCGTACTACTCGCGCCCCACCCAGGAGGGCGTGTACGCGCACTTCACCACCGTGGCCGACCAGGTCGGCGTGCCGGTGATGCTGTACGACATCCCGCCGCGCGCGGTGATCCCCATCGAGGTGGACACCCTGCTGCGGCTCGCGGAGCACCCGCGTGTCGTCGCCGTCAAGGACGCCAAGGGCGACCTGCTCGCGGGCAGCAAGGTCATCGCGGCCACCGACCTGGCCTACTACTCCGGTGACGACCCGCTGAACCTGCCCTGGCTGTCCGTCGGCGCGGTCGGTTTCGTCAGCGTCGTGTCGCACTTCGCCGCCGACCGGCTGCGCGACATGCTCGACGCGTTCGAGTCCGGTGACGTGGCCGGCGCGACCGCGATCCACCAGTCGCTGCTGCCGCTGCTGCGGCCCTTCAGCCGGATGCCCGGCGTCACCTACGCGAAGGCCGCCCTGCGTTTGCGGGGCCTCGACGTGGGCGACCCGAGGTTGCCGCTGGTACCCGCTTCAACCGAGGACATCAAGGCCGTCGAGGCCGAACTGGGAGTCAACGCGTGATCAACCCGAGCTCACCCCCGCCCGCACTGCCGGACGGCGCTCTGCGCGTCGTCGCACTGGGCGGAATTGGCGAGATCGGCCGCAACATGACGGTGTTCGAGCACGCCGGCCGGCTGCTCGTCGTGGACTGCGGCGTCCTGTTCCCCGAGGACGACCAGCCGGGCGTGGACCTGATCCTGCCCGACTTCCGGGCCATCGAGGGCCGGCTGGACGACATCGAGGCGCTCGTCCTCACCCACGGGCACGAGGACCACATCGGCGCGGTGCCGTTCCTGCTGAAGCTCCGCCCCGACCTGCCCGTGGTGGGCTCGCGGTTCACGCTGGCGCTGCTCGCCGCGAAGTGCCGGGAGCACCGCCAGACCCCGCGGCTGATGGAGATCACCGACGGCGAGCGCCGCGCGTTCGGGCCGTACGAGCTGGAGTTCTTCGCGGTCAACCACTCGATCCCGGACGCGGTCGCGGTGGCGATCCGCACGTCCGCCGGGCTGGTGCTGCACACCGGTGACATCAAGCTCGACCAGCTGCCCCTCGACGGCAGGCTGACCGACCTGGCCGGGTTCTCCCGGCTCGGCGACGAGGGCGTCGACCTGTTCCTGGTCGACTCGACCAACGCCGAGGTGCCGGGGTTCGTCGCGCCGGAGCGCGAGATCGGGCCGGTGCTGGAGAACGTCATCCGCAAGGCCGACCAGCGCGTCATCGTGGCCTGCTTCGCCTCGCACGTGCACCGCGTGCAGCAGGTGCTGGACGTGGCCGTGCAGTACCGGCGCCGGGTCGCCCTGGTGGGCCGGTCGATGGTGCGCAACATGGGCATCGCGGTCGAGCTGGGCTACCTGCGCGTGCCGGACGGGCTGTTCGTGGACCTCAACGAGGCCATGGAGCTGCCCGAGGACGAGGTGCTGTTCGTGTCGACCGGGTCGCAGGGCGAGCCGCTGTCGGCGCTGTCGCGGATGGCGCGCGGCGAGCACCGGCAGATCTCGATCCGCGCGGGCGACACGATCGTGCTCGCGTCGTCGCTGATCCCCGGCAACGAGAACGCGGTGTTCGGCGTGGTCAACGGCCTGGCGCGGCTCGGCGCGACGGTCGTGCACCAGGGCAACGCCAAGGTGCACGTCTCCGGCCACTCGCCCGCAGGCGAGCTGCTGTTCCTGTACAACGCGGTGCGGCCGTCGAACGTGATGCCGGTGCACGGCGAGTGGCGGCACCTGCGGGCGAACGCGGCGCTGGCCGTGGCGACCGGCGTGGCCGAGGAGCGGGTCGTCATCGCCGAGGACGGCGTGGTGGTCGACCTGGTCGACGGCAAGGCCGCGATCAGCGGCAAGGTCGAGGTCGGGCACGTCTACGTGGACGGGCTGTCGGTGGGCGACGTCGGCGAGTCGACGCTGTCCGACCGGCTCGTGCTCGGCGAGGGCGGGTTCATCGCCATCACCGTGGCCGTCGACTCCACCAACGGCCGCGCCGTCGCGCCGCCGACCGTGTCCGGGCGCGGGTTCTCCGACGACCCGAAGGCGTTGGACCAGGCCGTCTCCCTGGTGGAGATGGAGCTGTCCCGCACCGAGGCCGAGGGCATCACCGACTCGCACCGCATCGCCCAGGCCGTGCGTCGAGTGGTCGGCCGCTGGGTAGCCGAGACCTACCGGCGCCGGCCGATGATCGTGCCGACGATCATCCCGGTGAACTGACCGTCGCCGAGCCCGACGGCCGGCCCGACCACCTCGTCGGGCCGGCCGTCGTCGCACAGAGGGGGAGTGACATGGCAGAGGTGGTGCTGTTCCACCACGCGCACGGGCTGACGTCCGGTGTGGAGGCGTTCGCCGAGCGGTTGGCGGAGGCCGGGCACACCGTGCACGTGCCGGACCTGTACGACGGGCGGATCTTCGTGGACCTCGGCGCGGGGCTCGACTACGCGCAGGAGGTCGGGTTCGGCACGATCGCGGAACGCGGCCGGCTCGCCGTCGAGGGGCTGTCCCCGGAGGTCGTCTACCTGGGGTTCTCGCTGGGCGTGCTGCCGGCGCAGATGTTGGCCCAGACCAAACCGGGGGCGGTGGGCGCGTTGCTCGTCAGCGCGTGCGTGCCGGCGTCCGAGTTCGGCGGGTGGCCCCCGAGCGTGCCGGTCCAGGTCCACGCGATGGCCGACGACGCGTCGTTCGTCGACGACGGCGACCTCGACGCGGCCCGCGCGCTCGTCGCCGGCGCGCCGGACGGGGGACTGTTCCTGTACCCCGGCGACAAGCACCTGTTCGCCGACGAGAGCCTGTCGTCGTACGACGAGGTGGCCGCGGCGCTGTTGATGGAGCGCGTGCTCGCGTTCCTGAAGTAGGTACCGCTGGTACCGCGGTGATCCCTTGGGGTGGAATCCGGGCCGCCGGCTGGAAACCGCTGGTCAGGCGGCCCTAGCGTGCCCACATGGAGTCACGGATGTCGAACGCGTTGAGTCGCGAGCTGGGGGACGCCCTCCGTCAGGCCCGTCGTCGGTCGGACGTCAGGACCGGGACGTTGATCGAGGAGCTGGGCTGGTCCGCGGGCAAGCTCTCCAAGTTGGAGGGCGGCACGCGCGGCACCAGCCCGGTGGACATCGCCCGGTTCGTCGGCCACCTCCGCGCCGACCCGGACACGTTCGACCACATCATGGGGTTGGCGCAGGAGCCGACCACCGGGCACTACGTGCGCCCGCACGGCGTCGCGATGCCGGACAGCCTCCGGATGCTGATCATCCACGAGCGGTCGGCCAAGACGATCAGGTCGTACCAGACCATCGTCGTGCCGGGGCTGCTCCAGACTCGCGACTACGCCGCCGCGTTGATGGACGGCGCTCCCGGCGCCGAGGACGCCGTTGCCGATCGCATGGCCAGGCAGGCGATCTTCGACGAGCCGTCTCCCCCGAAAGGCATGTTCTTCCTCTACGAGGCCGCCTTGCACCGCATGGTCGGCGGCCCGCAGGTGATGTACGAACAGATGCTGCAACTGCTGTTCCGGGGCGGCGTGCGGCTCATCCCGTTCACGGCGGTGCTTCCGCGTTCGTTGAACACGCCCTTCACCCACATGACCTTCGCCGACTACACGCCGGTGACGTACGTCGAGTGCGGCCAGGTGTCGCTGTTCCTGGACACCTTCGAGGCGACCAGGGCGTACCAGCAGAGTTGTCACGACCTCGCACGAGTCGCGCTGACTGAGGAACAATCGCGGTCGGCGTTCGCCAGGTGGGCGGACCGCTTCGACCGACTGCGGGAGGCCAGGGGTGCGACGACAGCAGGCGGTGAGGTGGCGTAAGAGCAGTCACAGCGAGGGCGTCGGCACAGACTGCGTGGAAGTGGCGTTCGCGTCCGACGCCGTCGGCGTGCGGGACTCCAAGAACACCGCTCCGCGGTTGGCCTTCACCGCTGTCGCCTGGCGGGCGTTCCTCGCCAAGGTGTGACGCGTACTCGATCACGGTCCGGTCCGGTCAGGTCAGGGCCGGGGCACCGGCTCGGGTGTGACGGGCGCCTTCCGCCCGCTCGCCACCTGCACCGCCGCCGCGCCGGCCAGCAGCACGGCCGCGCCCGCGACCTGCAACCCGCTCAGCGCCTCGTTGAGCAGCCACCACGCCAGCACCGTCGCCACCACGGGCTCCAGCAGCCCGATCACGCTCGCCGCCGACGACGGCAGGTGCTTCAGCGACACGATCCCGGCCAGGTACGCCACCACCGTCGCCACCAACGCCAACCCCAGCAGCAGCGCCCACGTCGGCCCGAGGTCCGTCGGCGTACCCATCGGCACCAGCCACGGCGGGCTCACCACGGCCAGGACCACCGCGCCCACCACCATGCCGACCGCGAGCACGCCGAGCGGGTCGTGCTTGCCCGCCGCGCGTTCGCCCAGCAGGTAGTACGCCGCCGTGCACACCGCCGAACCCAGGCCCGCCAGCACGCCGACGGTGTCCAGCCGCACGCTCTGCCACACCTCGCCGACCATCGCCAGGCCCAGCAACGCCACCGCGATGCCCCACCACACCGCGCGGGGCAGCCGCGTGCCGCGCACGAACCGCACCCACAGCGCCACCAGGATCGGCGCGGTGAACTCCAGCAGCATCGCGATGCCCACCGGGATGCGCGCCGCCGAGATGAAGAACAGCAGCGGCGCGCCGATCACGCCGAACAGCCCGTAGCCGACGAGCAGACCCCAGTCGCCGCGCGCGAACCGCAACGCCCGCGGCCGCAGCAGCGCGACGACCACGAGCAGCACGGCCGCCGCGATGCCGATCCGGGCGCTGGTGACCTGCGTCGGCGTGACGCCGGCCTCCATCACCGGCTTCGCCAGCACGCCGGACGCGCCGAACGTGACCGACGACAGCAGCGCCAACGCCGTGCCGCGGGCCGGAATCCCGGCAGCGTCCACTCCGGACACCCGGGACGCGGTTCCGGCGGACTTCTCCTCCGACGCCGTCACTCCGGACGCCAGGGGCTCTTGCCGGTCGTCGGCCGCGTCGGGTCGTGGAACCTCGGCAGGTCCGGCTCGTCGATCCGCAGCGGCACCAGGCCCGCCGTGATCGCGCGCATGATCCGCTCGTGCGCCCGACGCGCGTCGCCCGGCTTGCCGTCCTCCAGACCGGACAGGTCCACCGGCTTGCCGAAGTGCACCTTGAACGTCGGCCGCCGCAGCATCCCGCGCACGTACGACGTGACGTACGGCTTGGCGTCCTGCCACCCGTTCACGTGCGTGTTGCCCCAGTAGACGGCCTCGTGCGCGCCCCACTGGCTGACCGGCACCACCGGGATGTCGCCGCTCAGCGCCAGCCGTGCCGCGCCGGTCTTGCCCCGCTCCGGCCACAGCCCCGGGTCGAGGCTGATCCTGCCCTCCGGGTACAGCGCGATCGGGTCGCCGCCGCGCCGCAACGCCTCGACGGTGCGGTGGTAGGCGTCGCCGACGTCCGCCGCCGCCCGGTCCACCCGCAGGTGCCCGGACCCCCGCAGCAGGGGCCCCAGGACGGGCGCGTCGAGCAGCCCTCCCGCGAGCAGGAACCGCGGTGCGACACCGATCCGGCGGCACGCCGCGATCAGCACGAAGGGGTCGAGGTTGCCGATGTGGTTGGACGCGAGCAGCAGGGGACGCCCCCTGAGGTCCGCCGGGATGTCGCCGGTGACTTCGAGTCGTCCGCTGAGGCCGACGACACCCTGGTCGACGGCGGTCAGCACGCGCCACAGCAGTGGTGTGGACACGACGGGCAGGCTACGGCGTGTCGAGGTGTCGGCGCAGCGACTTCCGGGCAACCATGGGCGTCGGGCAGCGCACGTCACGTCCACCGTGACCGTTGGGGCCGGTGGGGCACAAGGGACTACCGTAGGGCACATGGCCGGTCGAACGGGGACCTCGCGCAAGGGCACGACCCGCAGCACCAGATCCGGGTCGAAGCCCCGTTCCGGCGCGTCCAGGCCGGCCGCCCGGCGCTCCCCGGCGAAGAAGGCCTCCGGCCCGTCGTCCATCGGCAAGGTGTGGGGCCTCCTCGGCCGCGGCGTCGGCTCGATCGTCCGCGCGGTCGGGCGCGGCAAGGAACTCGACCCGGCGCACCGCCGTGACGGCCTCGCGCTCGTGCTCATCTCGCTCGCCGTGATCACCGCCGCCGGCGTGTGGTGGCAGGCGGGCGGACCGGTCGGCCGGTGGGTCGACGTCGCCGTGCGCAGCTCGGTCGGCGGGCCCTCGGTGATCGTGCCCGCGCTGCTGCTGGCGGTCGGCGTGGCGCTCATGCGCACCGACCCGAACCCCGAGGCGCGCCCACGCCTGGTGATCGGCTCCATCCTCGTCACCGTCGGCTTCCTCGGCATGTTCCACCTCGTCGGCGGACTGCCGATGGACCCGATCGCGCGCCGGGACGCCGGTGGCGCGCTCGGCTACCTCGCCGGCGGGTTCCTCGCCCAGGGCCTCACGCCGTGGGTCGCCGGACCGCTGCTCTTCCTGATCTTCGGCTACGGCGTGCTGCTGCTGGTCCACGTGCCGATCCGCGACCTGCCCGCCAAGCTCGGCGGCCTCCTGCACCGCGCGCCCGAGCGGACCGAGGGCTTCGGCGCCGAGGACGAGGCGGAGCCCGAGCCCGAGCCGAAGCCGGCGAAGCTGCGCCGCCCGTCCCGCTCGCGCAGCCAGGCCGTCGCCGCCGAGGACGACCAGCCCGAGCTCCCGCTGGACGACGAGCCGCCACCGCCGCCCGTGGCGAAGCCCGCGCCGAAGCCCAAGGCCACGCCGGAGCTGCCGAAGACGGCCGCGCTCGCCGTGCGCGCGGTCGAGGGCGACTACAAGCTGCCGCCGCCGACCATCCTGAAGGACGGCGACGCGCCGAAGGCCCGCAGCAAGGCCAACGACCTCATGATCGAGGCCATCTCCGGCGTCCTCGACCAGTTCTCCATCGACGCGCAGGTCACCGGCTTCACCCGCGGCCCGACGGTCACCCGGTACGAGGTGGAGCTGGGTCCGGGCGTGAAGGTCGAGAAGATCACCGCGCTGACCAAGAACATCGCCTACGCCGTCGCCACCGACAACGTCCGGCTGCTCGCCCCGATCCCCGGCAAGTCCGCCGTCGGCATCGAGGTGCCCAACAGCGACCGCGAGATGGTGCGGCTCGGCGACGTGCTGCGCTCGCCGTCCACGGTCAAGGACAACCACCCGATGGTCATCGGGCTGGGCAAGGACATCGAGGGCCACTTCGTCACCGCGAACCTGACCAAGATGCCGCACCTGCTGGTCGCCGGCTCCACGGGTTCCGGCAAGTCGAGCTTCGTGAACTCGATGCTGGTGTCGCTGCTGGCGCGGGCCACGCCGGACGAGGTCCGGATGATCCTGATCGACCCGAAGATGGTCGAGCTGACGCCGTACGAGGGCATCCCGCACCTGATCACGCCCATCATCACCCAGCCGAAGAAGGCCGCCGCCGCGCTGGCCTGGCTGGTCGAGGAGATGGAGCAGCGCTACCAGGACATGCAGGTCAACCGGGTGCGGCACATCGACGACTTCAACCGGAAGGTGCGGTCGGGCGAGATCGGCGCGCCGCCGGGCAGCGAGCGCGTCTACCGGCCGTACCCCTACATCATGGCGATCGTGGACGAGCTGGCCGACCTGATGATGACCGCCCCGCGCGACGTCGAGGACGCCATCGTCCGGATCACGCAGAAGGCCCGTGCGGCGGGCATCCACCTGGTGCTGGCGACGCAGCGGCCGTCCGTCGACGTGGTCACCGGTCTCATCAAGACGAACGTGCCGTCGCGGCTGGCGTTCGCGACGTCGTCGCTGACCGACTCGCGGGTCATCCTCGACCAGCCGGGCGCCGAGAAGCTGATCGGCATGGGCGACGGCCTGTACCTGCCGATGGGCGCGTCGAAACCGGTGCGCGTGCAGGGCGCGTACGTCGGGGACGACGAGATCTCGGAGATCGTCAACTTCACCAAGCAGCAGGCGCAGCCCGAGTACACGGACGGCGTCACGGCGGCGAAGGCGAGCGAGAAGAAGGAAGTCGACGCCGACATCGGCGACGACATGGAGCTGCTGATCCAGGCCGCCGAGCTGATCGTCACGTCCCAGTTCGGGTCGACGTCCATGTTGCAGCGCAAGCTGCGGGTGGGTTTCGCCAAGGCCGGGCGGCTGATGGACCTGCTGGAGACGCGCGGCGTGGTCGGCCCGTCCGAGGGCTCGAAGGCGCGCGAGGTGCTGATCAAGCCCGACGAGCTGGACTCCGTGGTGTACCTGATCCGCGGTGGTTCCGGGCCGGACGAGGCCGTGGACGACGACTGAGTTCTCCCGGCACGATCGCCGCTGCCGAATACGCGGTCGGATACCCGGTCGAATGCCGAGTCGAATGCCTGGTCGACCACCCACTCGACTACCCGGTCGAATGTCCCGTCGAAGGGCGCGGTCGAATCCGTCGAATTCGCGCGGGCGCGTCCCGCTTGACCGTCCGTCGTTGACCGGACGGGTGTCGGCTGCGATAGTCCGGTCATCCACCGCCGCGTCGCAGGAATCCCTCCGCACTGTCAGTCGAAGCGATTCGATTGCCAGTGCGACGACATGGGCAGCGTTGCCCGGGAAGAAGCGCCATGAACAGGATGCGTTCGGCCGCGGTCGCGGTCGCGTTGGTCGGTTTCCTCCTCGGCTCCACCGGGGTCGCCCAGGCGGCGGTCTGGTCGTCCAACGACAAGTGGGGCACGTGGTCCAACGGCGGGTACACCGTCCGCAACAACGTCTGGGGCTCCGGCGCGGGGTACCAGGGGATCTGGGCGAACTCCTTCAGCAACTGGGGCGTGTGGGCGGACCACCCGAACACCGGCGGCGTGAAGTCCTACCCGCACTCGGCGAAGGCGGTCAACCGCAAGCTCAGCGCGATGACCAGGTTGTCGAGTTCGTTCGACGTGACCCGGCCGGGCGCGGGCTCGTACGCGACGGCCTACGACATCTGGGCCGACAACCACGCCTACGAGATCATGATCTGGATGAACAAGCAGGGCGCCGTCGGGCCCATCGGGACCAGGCAGACCACGGTGACGGTCGGCGGACACACCTGGGACGTGTACCGGGGTTCCAACGGGTCCAACGCCGTGTTCTCGTTCGTGCGGACCGGGAACACGAACTCCGGCACGGTCGACGTGCTGGCGGTGCTGAGGTGGATCGGGGCGCGCGGCTGGTACGGCGACGTGACGGTCGGGGACGTGCAGTTCGGGTTCGAGATCACGTCGTCGGCGGGCGGCATGAACTTCGCCTCGAACAGCTTCTCGATCACCACCTGACGGTCCCGCCCGGCACGGGCACGGCATTCCCGGGGTCACGCGACGTCGACCGTCGCCCGACCGAGGGAAACGCCGTGCCCGTTCCGCGAACCGCTGACGCGAACCGCTGACCGCGAAGGGCCGTCAGCTGGCGCCGAACTCGCGCACCGCCTTGTAGTAGGCGTCCGCGGTCCGGTTGCAGGACCAGTTGCCCGCGCACTGGTGGTACATGTCGGACTTGAAGTTGTTGTCGATCCGCAGGCGGGTCGTCTCGTTGAACCGACCCTGCCGCTTGTAGTTGCGGTAACCGAAGTCGTGCCGGTGGCAGGCCGGCAGGAACTTGAAGCCGAACGGGTTGTCCGGCGACCACGAACAGCCGTCCGACGACCAGTCGAGCTGGTCGGCGTACGGGCGCTGGGTGCGGATCGAGCTGAACTGCGACAGGGACTTGCTGAAGAGGTAGTCGTCCGTCACCGCCGGGGCGTTGATGGCCGCCTGGCCGACGCCGGCGCCGGCGAGCAGGGAGAGCGAGGCGAGCAGGACGACGAACGCGTTGCGCAGGGATGTCGCGAGCACTGTTCTTCCCCTCGAATTCGGGCTGAGGGGCATTTCATACCGGCCGGTAATCTACGGGCGCCAGCCCCAATCGGCGGATGCCGCGTCAACGTCCGGTGAACGTCCGGCCGCACGCGATGACCGCCGCCAACCGGACCGGTTGACCTCGCAACCCCAGCAGTGCCAGCACATCCGCGTCCGCCGCGCCGCCGAGGAGGTAGCCGCCGAGGCGCTGCTGGGCCATCCGGAGGCAGACGGACTGGGCCGCCGCGCCCGCCTCGACGAGGCCGAACCGCCCACCGCGCTGCCCGTACTTGTCCAACACCGGTTGGTCCGCGAGGACGAGCGCCAGCACCAGCGCGGGTTCGGCATCGGCCGCGAGCACTTCGCGCAGCCGCAGCCAGTCCGGTGCGGGACCGACGTCCTGCACGGCGTGCCGCCGCGCGTCGTACCGGACCACCCGGCCGTTCAGCCCGTGCTCGACGCGGCGCAGGAACCCGTAGCAGCGCAACGGGTTCAGCCCGCCCGCGGACGGGTAGCTGCGCCCGTCCTCGTCGGCCAGCGCGGCGAGCACCGCGCCGAACTGCCGCGCCGTCACCGGCTCGGAGCTGAACTCCCGCGTGCTGCGGCGGGCCCGGAACAGCCGTTGCAGCCGGTCCCGCGGCTTGCCCAGGGGCTGCGGCGCGGACGGCAGCTCGAACGGGTCGGCGGTCGGCGGCGAGCCGCGGAACTCGCGGAGGCGCTCACCCAGCCTGCGCTGGTGCAGCGCCGAGTAGCCGCCGGCGGTCCAGAAGTCGTCGAACGGCGTCATGCTCACCCCAGCGGATGCGGTGCGGGATTGGGGAACCGGCCCGATCGGCCGGGGTAGCGCCACGCCACGTCGGCCGCGCGCCCGCCGAGGTGCGGCCAGCGGTGGTCGGCGTGCAGCGGCGTGAGGTCGGGGGACAGGACGCGCACGCACCGCAGGCCCACGGCGGCGGCCTCGGGCGACGTCAGCTCCCGGTACGCCAGCCGCACGCCCAGCGCGCGCACCAGCTCTTCGAGCTGCGCGGCGTCACCGCGGGCGGTCGAGTCGCGCGGCGGCGGTCCCGGCACGCCCCGCCACCACGGCAACGCGTCCCACTCGTCGGGGTGGCCCGCGTAGTAGAGGGCGTGCCGGTCGAAGTCGGTGACCTCGTCGGGCTGGTGGACCCGGTCCGCCGATCCCCGGGCCGCGATGAAGACCGTGCCCTGGGTCCACTCCAGCCACGCCTTGCGGATCGCCTCGGCGACCGTCGCGCGGCACGCCAGCCCCAGCGTCGGCCGGGGGCGGCCGGCGAGCGGCAGCGTCCCGGCGACCGCGACCACCGGGTGCGGGCTGTGCGCGGGGGTGAGGTCGAACGCCCGCACGTCGCCGACCCGCAGGTCGTCCGGCAGCGAGAGCCGCGGCGGCGCGAGGCTGTGCAGCCAGGTGGTCGTGAACGCGTCGCGTTCCACCAACTCCTGGGTGGCGCGCAGCAGCGCGTGCGCCGCGGACGGGCCGGCGGCCAGACCGGACGACGTGGCGGGCAGGCCGAACTCCTCCCGCAAGCCGACCAGCCCGGCGGGCACCCACACGGGTTCGTTGTCCGGCAACGTCCACGCCCTGGTGTAGCCGGGGTCGGCGTACCGGTAGCGGAACCCCGGGCGGGACCGCTGCTCCGCGGTGTGGAGGCTGAACTCGTCCAGCCGCCAGCACGGCCCGTCCGGCTCGGCGACCGTCTCCAGTGGACTGCGCGCGGCGGCGTGCCGCTCCAGCGCCTCGGCGATCGCGGCCAGCCTCGCCTGCTCCGGCTCGAACGCCGCGCCGCCGGACGTGCCGCCGGTCGCGAACGGCTCCGGCACCGCCGCGAACCCCGGAACGTCCACATCGGACAGCGTGCGCGGCACGGGGCGCAGCGCGGACACGACGCCCTGCCGCCAACCGACGGCGCGTGCCAGCAGCACGGACGCGGGCGTGATCACGTCGCCCTCCGGCGGTAGTGCTCCGACACCCACGGCCCGACCAGGCCGGCCGCCAGCACGTACGCGAACACCGCCGGCACCACCACGAGGTTCGTCATCGTCACCAAGGACGGCACCACCAGGCACTCCGCGGCGAACACCAGCACCCAGAACGCCGTCCGCTTCACCCCGGACCGCAGCGGGGGCCTGCCGATCGACCGGTCGTACCGGTAGCCGGCGCGCAGGCAGACCGCCGCGCCGACGAGCGCGATCACGTCGCGTCCGGCCGGTAGAACCGGACGACGGCCCGCCCGACCAGCACCACCACCAGCAGGTAGGCCAGCCCGCCGAACCACGGCCCGAGCCAGCCGACCACGGCGATCATCGGCAGGAACAGGATCGCCTCGAACGTGAAGAAGATCGCCCAGATGAGCAGCCGGCCGACCCCGCCGAACGGCTTGGCCGAGCCGGTGAGCTTCGCCGCCAGGAACGCCCACAGCAACGCGACCGCGCCGCCGCCGACGATGTACGCGAGCCAGTGGTCCACGAGGCCGACGGCCGGCACGAGCGCCACACCGGGCGGGTACAGCGCGGCGGGCAGCACCCACAGGGCCTTGCGGCGCGGCTGGTCCGCCTCGGCGAGGTCGTTGCGCATGCCCAGGGGAAGCGCGATCGCCGAGCCGACCGCGGACGCCGCACAGCAGCAGCAACAGCAGCAGCACGTCGGCGTGGCGGCGCTGGTCGCGCTCGCGTCCGGGGTGAACGGATCGGGCAGGCGCAGAGCGGTCGTCATCGGTTTTCCCCCCACGGCAGGTCCACCCGGCCCACGTCGAGCCGGGGGCACACCTCGCAGTCCGCCGCCGGCAGCACGTCCTCGGCGGTGGTGGTGAACTCGTCCAGGTGGAGCGTCACGACCCGGTCCAGCAGCGCCAGCGAACCGGCGGCCAGGCGGGTGATCGCGTGCTTCGCCCACAGCAGCGGGAAGTCGGTGGTCGTCGCCGCGGGCCGGGCGGGCGGCTCCGGATCGCCCCACCGGTACCGCGCGCGCACGGCCAGGCAGCCGAGGCAAGCGCTTGCGCCCGGCACCACGAACGGTCCCAGCGACGCCGTGTGGTGGTAGGCGAGGTCCAGCAGGAGGTGCGGCTTCGGCTCCCGCAGCGCGACCAGGTCGGCCAGCGTGCCGGTGGTGCGCACGACCAGCACCACGTCCGGCGCGGCGACGTCGGGGAAGTGGGCGTCGAGCCCGGCGGGCGCCGTGCCGAGGACCCGCACGCCGACGTCCAGCGGCTGGTCCGGCACGGTCAGGCCCAGCT
>NZ_JBHTLK010000076.1:0-28336 GCF_042678885.1 Saccharothrix hoggarensis | reverse complement strand
CCCGGCCCGCGTCCCCGGCCGACGCCGGACGCCGACGCCACCCGCTACACGAACGCGTTCTCCGGCAGCCTCCCGCCGCCTCCCGGCGGTCGCCCGCCCGCGCCGCCGCGCCGTCCCCGCCCGGTCGAACCGCCCACCGAGGTCATCGCGCCCGTGGACGACTACGACGACGACTACGAGGACTACGCCGACGACGCGTACGAGGACGACTACTACGCGGACGAAGACGACGACTACGAGGACGACCGGCCGCCGCCCCGCGACAGCACGGCGCGCAAGACCGTCCGCGCGATCGGCGAGCTGCTGATCACGGCGGGCCTGGTCATCCTGCTGTTCGTCGTCTACGAGGTGTACGTCACGGACCTCATCTCGGCGGGCAAGCAGGACGACGCCACGCAGGCGCTGGACGACCAGTGGAACTCGAACACCGTCGAGGTGGACGAGCAGCGGAAGGTCCAGTACGACCTGCTGGACGGCCAGGCGTTCGCCAAGATGTACATCCCGGTGTTCGGCCCGGACTACAAGTTCTCCATCGTCGAGGGCACCACGGACAAGGACCTGGAGATCGGGCCCGGCCACTACAAGGGCACCGCGCTGCCGGGCGACCCGGGCAACTTCTCCGTCGCGGGCCACCGGGTCGGCAAGGGCGCCCCGTTCAACGACCTCGACCTGCTCAGCTCCTGCGACGCGATCCTGGTCGAGACGCAGACCCACTGGTTCGTCTACCGGATGCTGCCCAAGTCGAGCGAGGTGGCCGGCTGGGCGGAGAAGCAGGCGAACCCCAAGTGCGCGAACGTCAAGCCGCTCGGCGCGCCGTACGAGAAGGCGGTCGGCCAGCAGATCGTGCTGCCCACCGACGGCGAGGTGATCAACCCGGTGCCCGGCTTCGAGGGAGAGGTGCCGGTGGCGCAGCAGGCGGCGCTGATGACGCTGACGACGTGCCACCCGCGGTTCTCCGACAAGCAGCGGCTGATCGTGCACGCCGTGCTGACGATGAGCTACCCCAAGGCCCCCGGCTTCGTGCCCGAAGAGATGAAGGAGCAGTGATGTACGGGTGGATCTGGCGGCACCTCCCCGGCCCGCTGCCCGTGCGCGTCCTGGAAGCGCTGGTGCTCGTGGCCGGGGTGGTGGCGCTGCTGATGTTCGTGGTGTTCCCGTGGGCGGAGCCGAAGTTGCCGTTCAACAACGTCACCACGCCCCAGTAGGGCTATGACCGGCAGATGTCGGTCATCTCCTCGCGGTCCACGACCTTGATCCGGGCGCGGTCGCGGGCCGCGCCGAGGGCGATCTCGTGCGCGTCGAGCCTGCGCCAGCCGTCGACGGTGGTGAACGGCACGGCGCGCTGCTCCAGGAACCGCACCACGGCGTCCGGCTCGCGGCTCGGCGCGACCGGCAGCCCCGGCGCGTCGGCGAGCAGGCTGGTCACGGTCTCCAGCGCGTCGCCCTTGGTGTGGCCGATGAGCCCGATCGGCCCGCGCTTGATCCAGCCGGTGACGTAGACGCCGGGCATGGCGCGGTCGTCCAGGTCGAGCACCCGGCCCGCCTGGTGCGGCACGGTGCCGGACGCGTGGTCGAACGGCAGGTCGGCGAGGTTCGTGGACCGGTACCCGACGGCGCGGTAGACGGCCTGCACGGGCCAGTCGGTGAACTCGCCGGTGCCGCGGACGCCGCCGTCGCCGGTCAGCTCCATGCGCTCGGTGCGCAGGCCGGTCACCCGGGTCTCGCCGAGCACCTCGACCGGCGCTTCGAGGAAGTGCAGGTGCAGCCGGCGCGGCCGGTCGCCGACGTCGCGGATCGCCCACTCCTGGAGCGTCCGGACGACCATCTCGACCTGCTTGTTCGACCGGATCGCCGCCATGCTCGCCGCGTCGAAGTCGATGCCCTCGGGGTGCACGACCACCTCGACGTTGGGCGAGTGGTCGAGTTCGCGCAGCTCCAGCGGGGTGAACTTGGCCTGGGCGGGGCCGCGGCGGCCGAACACGTGCACGTCGGTGACCGGGCTCGCCCGGAGGCCGTCGTAGACGTTGTCCGGGATGTCGGTGCTCAACAGCTCGTCGGCGGTCTTGGCCAGGATGCGCGCGACGTCCAGCGCGACGTTGCCGACGCCGAGCACGGCGACCTCGCGGGCCCGCAGCGGCCAGGTGCGCGGGACGTCGGGGTGGCCGTCGTACCAGGAGACGAAGTCGGCCGCGCCGTACGAGCCGTCGAGGTCGATGCCGGGGACGTCCAGCGGCCGGTCCTTGTCCGCGCCGGTGGAGAACACGACGGCGTCGTAGAAGTGCCGGAGGTCGTCGAGCTTGAGGTCGACGCCGTACTCGACGTTGCCGAAGAACCGGATGCCCGGCCGGTCCAGCACGCGCTGGAGGGCGTTGACGATGCCCTTGATGCGCGGGTGGTCCGGCGCGACGCCGTACCTGATCAAGCCGTACGGCGCGGGCATGCGCTCGAAGAGGTCGATGCCCACCGTGCCGCCGGACTCGGCGACGGCCTTGGTCAGGATGTCGGCGGCGTAGATGCCGGCGGGACCGGCGCCGACGACGGCGACGCGCAGGGAACGTGTCATACCTCAACGTTAGGTGAGCCTAAGCTCACTTCTGGCGAGAGGTTCGTCACGGCTACGCTGGCGGCATGCGCGTGCTCGTGGTCGACAACTACGACAGCTTCGTCTACAACCTCGTCCAGTACCTGGCCCAGCTCGGCGTCGAGTGCGTGGTCCGGCGCAACGACGCGGTCGAGCTGGACGAGGTCGGCGAGGTCGGTGGCGTCCTCGTCAGCCCAGGTCCGAGCACGCCCGACAAGGCGGGCAGGAGCATGGACGTGATCCGCCACTGCGCGGACACGGGCGTGCCGGTGCTCGGGGTGTGCCTCGGCCACCAGGCCATCGGAGCGGTGTGGGGCGGCACGGTCGACCTCGCCCCGGAACTCCTCCACGGCAAGACCAGTGTGGTGCACCACACGGGCGCCGGTGTGCTCCAAGGGGTGCCGAACCCGTTCACGGCGACCCGCTACCACTCGCTCACCGTGCTGCCGGACACGATCCCGGCCGAGTTCGAGGTGACCGGCCGCACCGAGTCCGGCGTCGTGATGGCCATGCGCCACCGCGAGCTCCCGGTGGAGGGCGTCCAGTTCCACCCCGAGTCCGTGCTGACCGACGGCGGTCACCGGATGCTCGCCAACTGGCTCGCGGTGTGCGGCTTCGAGGTGCCCGAGGGCACCGTCTCCCACCTCGAGAACGGCATGCGCCAACTCGCCGCGGCGGCCCGCCAGAGGTAGGCCGACCCCTGACGAACGCGAAGGCCCCCTCCGCGCGGAGGGGGCCTTCGTCGTCTGCCGCGAGGTCGCTACCTCGTCGAGGTCGGTCCGCCGCCCCCGCCGACGCGGAACTCGGCGAGCACCACGTTGATCCGGGCGTTCTTGCCGACCGGCGTGTTCGGGGCGATCTCCTGGGTCAGGATCTTCTTGTCCTGGGTCAGGTCGTTGACCGTCTCCTTGCCGCTGACCGTGAGGTCGTTGCCGGTCCACCCGGCCTGGCTGAGCTTGGTCCGGGCCTGGTTCTCGGTGAGCCCGCGCAGGTCCGGCATGAGGAACTGGTTGTTCTTCGACACGCTCAACGTGACCAGCGTGTCCTTCGCGACCCGGCCCGGCGCGGGGTTCTGGCCGACGACCTCGCCCTGGTCCTCGGCGCTGTCGACGTCCTTGGTCTGCACCTTGAACCCGTTGCCCTCCAGCGTCGCCTTGGCGTTGGCGACGGTCTGGCCGGTCACGTCGGGCAGCTGCACGGTGTCCGGCGCCTTGCCCAGCTTCACCGTGATCGTGCTGCCCTTGGCCGCCGTGGTGCCCGGGTTCGGCACCTGCTCGGCGACCTTGCCGACCAGCTTCGGGTCGTCGGTCTCGATCGTGTCCTGGGCCTGCTGGAACACCCAGCTCTCGGCTTCGAGCTTCTTCTGCGCGTCCTGCGGCGTCAGCCCGGTCAGGTCCGGGACGGCCAGCTCCTCCGGCTTGTCGCCCACGACGAGCACGACCGGGGTGCGCTTGCCGACCTCGCGGTTCGCGGGCGGGTCGGTCTCCACGACCTTGCCGATGTCGTCCGGGCCGCAGGCGGGCGTGTTGCCCGGCTGGCAGTGCACCGTCCGCACCTCGCCGGCGACCAGCTCGGCGTCCCGGATCGCGTCCTGGGCGGCGACCTGCGTCATGCCGACGAGCTGCGGCACCTTGACCTTGTCCGGCGCCGCGGCGTTGTCCTCGCTGTTGAGCAACGTCGTGGTGATCCAGGTGGCGAGGGCGAGCACGGCGATGCACAGCAGGACGACCAGCGTGACCATGATCGTCTTCTTGCGCCGGGCGCGCCGCTCCTCCTCTTCCTCCGCCAGCGGGTCGTACTCGGCGGCCTCCTCGCGCAGCGCCGACGGCCGGTGCCTGCCGCCCGTGGAGACCTCCGTGCGCGGCGACGAGGACTGGTTCAGCACCGCGGTGCGGTCCTCGGGCGTCATCACGGCGGGCGCGGACGGGCGCTGGCCGGACAGCACGCGCACCAGGTCGGCGCGCATCTCGGCGGCCGACTGGTAGCGGTTCGCCGGCCCCTTGGCCATCGCCTTGAGCACGATCGCGTCGAGCGCCGGCGTCACCTTCGGGTTCAGCGTCGACGGGGGCTTCGGGTCCTCCCGCACGTGCTGGTACGCCACCGCGACGGGCGAGTCGCCGGTGAACGGGGGCTCGCCGGTCAGCAGCTCGAACAGCACGCAGCCCGACGCGTACACGTCCGACCGGCCGTCCACGGCCTCGCCGCGGGCCTGCTCCGGCGACAGGTACTGCGCGGTCCCTATCACGGCGGCCGTCTGCGTCACCGCGGCCTGGCCGTCGTGCACGGCCCGCGCGATGCCGAAGTCCATCACCTTCACCGCGCCCGAGCGGGTGATCATGACGTTCGCGGGCTTGACGTCGCGGTGCACGATGCCGTGCCGGTGGCTGAAGTCCAGCGCGGCCGACACGTCGGCCATGACCTCCATGGCCCGCTTGCCCGACAGCGGCCCCTGGGTCTTCACGATGTCGCGCAGCGTGCGGCCGTCGACGAACTCCATGACGATGTAGGGCAGCGGGCCGTACTCGGTCTGCGTCTCACCGGTGTCGTAGACCGCGACGATGGCGGGGTGGTTCAGCGCGGCCGAGTTCTGGGCCTCGCGACGGAACCGCTCCTGGAACTGGGTGTCACGGGCGAGGTCGGCGCGGAGGACCTTGATGGCAACGTCGCGGCCGAGCCGGACGTCCCGCCCCTTGTGCACCTCCGACATGCCGCCGTAGCCGAGGGTCTCACCCAGTTCGTAGCGGTTGGAGAGCAGTCGCGGAGTGCTCATCAGTGCTTCGTCCCGCTCCTCGTCAACGGTCTCACCATCAAGCCTTGCGTTCGCTGTCGTACCGTTTCGGCGTTAGGTCGGTACACACGTCACCGTGACCCGTGAGCCGATCGCAACCTCACCGGTCGGCGCCAGGTCCGACACCAGGCACCGCCCCTCGTCCCGCGGCGCGCCCCCGTCCTCGGAGTGCACCTCGGGCGACAAGCCGTACCCGGAGAGCATCTTCGCGACTTCGTCCACCGGGAGGTCGACGTAGTCCGACTTCGTGATCGTCACCTTCGGTTTGCCGGGGAGCCGATCGGTGGAGTCGTCGAGCGGGCGGGCGCTCGTGGCGCCCGGCTGGTTCGTCCCGCTCGGCGACGCCCCTTCGGGCGACGCCTGGCCCCGCAGCGCCCAGCGCAACGTGACCACGCCCAACACCAGCAACGCGACCACCAGCACAGCGACCATAACCCACACCACGGCGCGATTGCGCCCCGGTGGCCTGGCTCCGGGCGGCAACGGACGGAAAGCGCCCGTGTGCGGAGTGTTCATGGCTGGTGGGACGGGCTGCATGCCCGGACGCGACCCCGGGTGGGTCACCGGGAGGCCCGAATGCGTGTGCTGACCGGGCGGGGGAGTCATGGGCTGCGGCGTCAGCGGCGGGGCCATCGGCGGCGACCCGACGGCCATCGCCAGGCCGGACGGCGCGGGCAGCGGCTGGCCCGCGCGCACCGCGCTCACCGCGGACGCGAACTCGCCGCCGTTGCGGTAGCGCTGGCGCGGGTCCTTCACCAACGTCGCCTCGATCAGCGCCCGCGGGCCCGGCGGCACGTCCGGCGGCAGCGGCGGCGCGATGTCGCGGATGTGCATCATCGCGACCGTCACCGCGTTCTCCGACCGGAACGGCCGGTGGCCCGTCAGGCACTCGTAGCCGCACACGGCCAGCGCGTACACGTCCGACGCGGGCTCGGCGGCGTGGCCCAGCGCCTGCTCGGGCGCGATGTAGTGGGCGGTGCCCATGACCATGCCGCTGTGCGTCACGGGCGCCGCGTCCGCGGCCTTCGCGATGCCGAAGTCGGTGATCTTCACCTTGCCGGTGGGCGTCACCAGGATGTTGCCCGGCTTCACGTCCCGGTGCACCAGCCCGCGCTCGTGCGCCGCCTGCAACGCGTTGCCCGCCTGCTCCAGCACGTCCAGCGTGCGGTCGGCGTTCAGCCTGCCGCGGGCGATGATCGCCGCCAGCGGCTCGCCCTCGACCAGCTCCATCACCAGGTAGGCGGTGTCCTCCGGGCCGTCCGGGATCGACGCGGTCTCGCCGTAGTCGTGCACCGCCGCGATGCCGGGGTGGTTGAGCGACGCCGTGGTGCGCGCCTCGATCCGGAACCTGTTGAGGAACTCGGCGTCGCCGCTCAGCTCCGCCTTCAGCACCTTCACCGCGACCTTCCGGTCCAGCCGGGTGTCGTCGGCCTCCCAGACCTCGCCCATGCCGCCGACCGCGATCCGCCTGCTCAGGCGGTACCGCTCGGCGAGCAACTGGCCGGAGGTCAGCATCAGCGTCCCCCGAGGTACGCGCCGATGACCGCACGGCCGATCGGCGCGGCGACGCGGCCGCCGGTGGCGGACAGGCCCTGCTGGCCGCCGTTCTCGACGATCACCGCGATCGCGATCTCCGGCTTCTCGGCCGGCGCGAAGGCCACGTACCAGGCGTGCGGGTTGGTCGAGCGCACGTCCTCGCCGTGCTCGGCGGTGCCGGTCTTGGACGCGATGGTCACGCCGCTGAGCTTGCCGCCACCGCCGGTGTTGTTCTCCGAGGCGATCATCATGTCGCGCAGCGCCTCGGCGTGCTCGGGCTCCATGGCGTCGTCGACCTCGTCCGGCTTGGTCTCGCTGATCACCTGGAGGTCGGGCGCCAGGATCTTGCCGATGAGGTGCGGCTGCATCCGCACGCCGCCGTTGGCGATGGTCGCCGCCATCACCGCGTTGGCCAGCGGCGTCACCCGGACGTCCTTCTGGCCGATGCCCGTCTGGTAGATCCCGGGCTTCTCCGTCATCGGCCCCAGCGTCGAGGGCACCACCGACAGCGGGATCGACAGGTCCTGCTCGCCGATGCCGAACTTGGCCGCCTGGTCGCGCAGCTTGTCCGCGCCGAGCTCGGCGGCCAGCACCGCGAACGCCGTGTTGCACGACTTGGCCAGCGCCTCCTGCAGCGACGCGGTGACGCCGTTGCCGCAGACGGTGTCGTTGAAGTTCGGCAGCGGGGTGTTCGTGCCCGGCAGCGTGATCACCGGGCGGCCGTCGACCTCGCTGTCCTTGTTCTTGCCCTCGGCCAGCGCCGCCGCCGTCACCACCAGCTTGAACGTCGAACCGGGCGGGTAGTTCTCGTGGATCGCGCGGTTGAGCATCGGCTTGGACTTGTCGGCGTCGAGGCCGACCCACGCCTGCTCCTGCACGTCCACGTCGTGGCTCGCGAGCACGTTCGGGTCGTACGACGGGGTGCTCGCCATCGCCAGGATCTCGCCGGTCTGCGGCCGGATCGCCACCACCGTGCCGGTCACACCCTGCAGCCGCTCGTACGCCGCCTGCTGCAGCCGCGCGTCGATGGTCAGCTGGAGGCTGCCGCCCTTGGGATCGCGGCCGGTGATCAGGTCCGACACCCGGCGCGCGAACAGCCGGTCGTCGGAGCCGTTGAGCAGGTCGTCCTCGGCGCGTTCCAGCCCGCCCGCGCCGTACAGCGTGGAGAAGTAGCCGGTCACCGGCGCGAACACCGGGCCGTTGGCGTAGGTGCGCAGGTACTTCAGCCGGTCGTCCACCCGCTGCACGCCGGCCAGCGGCACGTCGTCCGCGGAGATGATCTGGCCGCGTTCCCGCGAGTACTGGTCCAGGATCACCCGGCGGTTGAGCGGGTCCTTGCGGTAGTCGTCGGCTTTGATGACCTGCACGTACGTGGCGTTGCCCAACAGCAGGAGCATCATCGCCATCATGACGAGGCCGACCCGGCGGAGCGGTGTGTTCATTTCGGACGCTCCACCATGACTGTGAACTGGTCGGCGATGGCCGGCTGCTGCGGCCGGGGCTTCGGCGTCGACTTCGGCGCGCGCGCCGCGTCCGAGATGCGCAGCAGCAGCGCCACCAGGATGTAGTTCGCCAGCAGCGACGAGCCGCCCTTGGACAGGAACGGCGCGGTGATGCCCGTCATCGGGATCAGCTTCGTCACGCCGCCCACGACGATGAAGATCTGGAACGCCACCGCGAACGCCAGGCCGCCGCCGAGCAGCTTGCCGAACGTGTCCCGCACGGCGAGGGCGCCGCGCATGCCGCGCATCGCGAGCACGGTGTAGATCAGCAGCACCGCGGCCAGCCCGACGAAGCCCAGCTCCTCGCCGATCACGGCCGTGATGAAGTCGGTGTTCGCCTCCGGGATCTGGTCCGGCCGGCCGCCGCCCAGGCCCGCGCCGAACATGCCTCCCGTGCCGAGCCCGAACAGCGACTGCACGATCTGGTAGCCCGCGTCGGTGGGGTCCGCGAACGGGTCCAGCCAGTTCTGCACCCGGATCTGGACGTGCCCGAACAGCCTCCACGCCACGAAGGCGCCGACGCAGAACATCACCACGCCCAGCACCACCCACGCGGCCCGCTCGGTCGCCACGTACAGCAGCACCAGCACGATGCCGAAGAACAGCAGCGAGCTGCCCAGGTCCTTCTGCAGCACCATGATGCTCACGCCGACCGCCCACGCGGCGATCAGCGGACCCAGGTCGCGGGCGCGCGGCAGGTCCAGGCCGATCACCCGGCGTCCCGCGATGGTGAACAGGTCCCGCTTCGACACCAGGAACGCGGCGAAGAACACCATCAGCAGGATCTTCGCGAACTCACCCGGCTGGATGGAGAACGCGCCGAAGCTCAGCCAGATCTTCGCGCCGTTGATCTCCGGTGCGATGAAGCTCGGCAGCACACCGGGCAGCACCAGCGCCACCAGGCCGAGCAGGCCGGCCGTGTAGCCGTAGCGGGCCAGCGTGCGGTGGTCGGACAGCACCTTCAACACGGTGCAGAACAGCACCAGCGCGATCGCCGTCCACAGCACCTGCTTCGGCGCGGCGGGCGACCACACGCCGCCGCCGGGCAGCTTCACGTCCGCCATGGCCAGGTCGATCCGGTGGATCATGACCAGGCCCAGGCCGTTGAGCAGCGCCACGCACGGCATGATCACGGGGTCGGCGTAGGGCGCCCACGTGCGCACCGCGAGGTGCGCCACCGTCAGCAGGCCCAGGTACGCCAGCCCCAGCCACAGGATGCGCATGCTGAGTTCCTGCTCCTGGTTCGCCTCCACCAGGATCAGGGCGCCCGTCACCAGGATGGCGGCGAACGCCAGCATGAACAGTTCCGTGCTGCGTCGCGTGGGCGGCTTCAACCCGGGCGACGTGCTGCTCGCCGCCGCGAGCGGTGTGCCCTCCGCGCCGGGGACCGGCGAACCCATGCGACTACTGACCCTTTCGGCAATCCGTGCCCGGCTTCTGCACGGGCGTGGTGAGGGGAGTCCCCTCGACGGTGGTGGTCGGCGGCGCCTCGGACGACGCCGCCGACGGCTGGGCCGTGGTGGACGTCGCCGTCGTGGCCCCGGTGCTGCCCTCCGGGCTGTCCTTCGGGCAGAACGGCAGCGTCTGCTCGGTGCGCAGCCGGCGGATCTCCTCCCGGGCGTCCTCCAGGCCGTCCACGTCGGTGATGCCGTTGCGCACCACGTTCCGGATGGCGACCTTCAGGTCGTCCACCATGATCGGCTCGCACGCCTGCGCGCCCGGCGGGCACGAGCCCTCCACCCGGCGCTGCAGGTCGAAGCCGAACACGCTGCCGGTGACCCCGCGGAAGACCGACACCTCGCCGTTCTCCGCCGCGCCCACGTAGTACTGGCGCAGCACGTACCAGCGCGTCGCCAGGCCGGCGCCCGCGACCAGGAGCAGCAGGAACACCACCAGCGCGAGCGCCTTCAACCGGTTGTTGCGGGCCCTCCGGGGGTCCGGCGGCGGCTGCACCGGCTCGACCCGCTGCGGGATCGGCCGGGGTCCGGTGATGGAACTCGCCCGCGAGGCGGGCGAGTCGGGGGGAGGCGGGTCCTCGCTGCCGTCGCCGGCCGCGCCGCCCACGATGGGCGCGTCGTCCCCGAAGTCGACGTCGACCACGTCGGCGACGACGACCGTCACGTTGTCGGGGCCGCCGCCCTTCAGCGCGAGCTCGATCATCCGGTCCGCGCACGCCTGCGGGTCCGGGATGCGGATCGCCTCGTCCAGCGTCTCCATGCTGACCACGCCGGACAGGCCGTCGGAGCACAGCAGGTAGCGGTCGCCCGGACGGGCCTCCCGCACCATCAGCCGCGGCTCCACCTCGTGGCCGGTCAGCGCGCGCAGCAGCAGCGAGCGCTGCGGGTGCGTGGCCGCCTCCTCCTCGGTGATGCGGCCTTCGTCGATCAACGACTGGACGAACGTGTCGTCGTGCGTGATCTGCGTGAACGTGCCGTTGCGCAACATGTAGGCGCGCGAGTCGCCGATGTGCACCATGCCGAGCCTGCTGCCCGCGAACAGCACGGCGGTGAGCGTGGTGCCCATGCCGTCCAGGTCGGGGTCGCTCTGCACGAGTTCGGAGATGGCGCCGTTGCCCGCGATCACCGCGTCGCGCAACTGGCCGAGCAGGTCGTCGCCCGGCTCGTCGTCGTCGAGCGGCGCCAGGGCGGCGATCACCACCTTGCTGGCGACCTCGCCCGCGGCGTGGCCACCCATGCCGTCGGCGAGTGCGAGCAGGCGGGGGCCCGCGTACACGGAGTCCTGGTTGTTCGAACGGACCAGGCCCCGGTCGCTGCGGGCCGCGTATCGGAGGACGAGGGTCATGAGCGCAGCTCGATCACCGTTTTGCCAATTCGGATCGGGGAGCCGAGCGGGACCCGGAGTGGGGCCGTGACCTTCGCCCGGTCGAGATAGGTGCCGTTCGTGGAGCCCAGGTCCTCCACGTACCAGTCGGTACCGCGCATCGACAGCCGCGCGTGCCTGGTCGACGCGAAGTCGTCGTCCAGCACGAGCGTGGAGTCGTCGGCGCGACCGATCAGGATCGGCCTGCCGTCCAGGGAGATGCGCGTGCCCGCCAGCGCGCCGTGCGTGACGACGAGCTGCCGGGCCGCCTTGTTGCCCTTGGCGGCCTTGGCGGCGCCTCTGCCGAACTTCGGCGTCGGCACGCGCAGCCCCGACGCCGCGTAGAGGTCGGAGCGGACGACTCGAAGCGCAGCCAACACGAACAACCAGAGCAGGACGAGGAAACCCGCTCTGGTCAGCTGCATCACCAGCTCTGGCACCGGTTGTAACCGCTCCTGACTTGAGTGCCGCTACGCCACGCCCGACTCGACACGCCAGACCTGCTGGTCAGCCCTGGGTGCGGTACACCAGCGAGGAGTGGCCGATGCGGACGACGTCGCCTTCCGCGAGCTGCCAAGTCTGCACTGGAGTGCCGTTCACCGTGGTGCCGTTTGTCGAACCGAGATCAGCGAGCATTGCACTGTGCCCGTCCCACGTGATCTCCAGGTGCCTCCTGGAGACCCCGGTGTCGGGAAGTCGGAAGTCCGCTTCCTGCCCGCGGCCGACCACGTTGCCGCCCTGCTTGAGGTTGTAGGTGCGGTTCGAACCGTCGTCCAGGTGCAGCGTCGCGTTCAGCTGGCGGGGACCGGACTGGACCGCCGGCGGGGCGTAGCCCTGGGCCGGGTCGCCGTAGCCGGGCTGCTGGCCGTAGCCCTGGTCGTACCCGGGCTGGCCGTAGCCGGGCTGCTGCCCGTAGCCCTGGTCGTAGCCGGGCTGCTGGCCGTAACCCTGGTCGTACCCGGGCTGCTGGGTGCCGTAGCCCTGGTCGTAGCCGGGCTGGCCGTAGCCGGGCTGCTGCGTGCCGTAGCCCTGGTCGTAACCCGGCTGCTGGCCGTAGCCCTGGTCGTAGCCGGGCTGCTGCTGGCCGTAACCCTGGTCGTAACTCGGCTGCTGGCCGTAGCCCTGGTCGTAGCCCGGTTGCTGCTGGCCGTAACCCTGCTGGTCGTAGCCCTGCTGCTGCTGGCCGTAGCCGCCCTGTGCATAGGGGTCGTAGGCGGGCTGGCCCTGTCCTTGTCCGTAGCCGGGAGGCTGGCTCATGGATCCGTCTCCTGCAGTGCGAGGTGGTGCTGACCGTCGGCTGGCAACTTTCACGTCGGGGTCGACGGACGAGCTGGTTCGGAACTGTCCCGTGTGCAGCGCGTCGGAGCGCTCCAGGGAGACTACGACGTCACCATAGGTATCCCATCCGCTCTCTTCGAGGTGCTCCCGGATGGAGTCCCCCAGAAGCTGGGTGATGCGTAGTTCATCCTGGCCGTCCCCGGCAAGCCGATCGTGGTCCTGCGGACCCAGCAGGACCTGGAAGTGGTTCGGCGCGAGCAGCCTGCCACCCGCCAGCTGGCGGATGTTGCTCTCGGCCTCCCGCTGCAGTGCCTGGGCCACTTCCTGCGGGACGACGTTGCCGCCGAACACACGCGCGAAGGTGTTGCCGACGATGCCTTCGAGACGGCGCTCGAAGCGCTGTACGAGGCCCACGGCAACCCTCCGACCCGGTCGACTTCTCTGACCGATCGTATCCGGGGTGAGGTGGCGGTACACGGGGCAATTGGTAACCCGGACGGGGACCATGCTAGTGTTCTCCACGTCGCTCCGGGCGAGTGGCGGAATGGCAGACGCGCACGGTTCAGGTCCGTGTGTCCGAAAGGACGTGGGGGTTCAACTCCCCCCTCGCCCACCAGAGGGCTGATGCGAATCAGCCCCCGGTCGATCCGGTTCACCGGATTCGATCACCAAGTTCACACGCTGAGGCCCCGCAACCGCGGGGCCTCAGTGCTGTGCGGGGTGGTCCGGGTCGCGTGGGGTCTTCCGCGATATCACTCGTTCGGCCTACCGTGCCCGTCCGGTCTCGTTCGACCATTCGCGACCCGGCCGTGTGTGATAAGCGTTACTCCGGTTCGACGTTCGCGCGGTGACGAGTCCGCGGGCCGCCCGCGGGCGAAGGCGGAATTGTCACCGGTTGTCGTCGTGCGTGTCGCATCCGCCACGTCCTTTGCGATCCGCGTGAATCCGGCGGAGTCCGCGGGCGTCCCCGAGCGCCGAATTCACCGCCGCCCCGACGCGGTCGCACGACCCTTCGGGGTGGGCCGCGCGACGGGTGGCGGGCGGCGTTCCGGTGGCACGACACGGTGGCTGCGGGCGGTCGGTCGATTTCGTGCGGCGAGCGGTCGCGGTGGGGTGGCCGATGCGGTTCGGGGCGGGCCGGCGGGGGCCGTTCCAGGCGAGCCACGCACACGCTGGGCACGACTTGCCGGGTCACCGGGGCACGGGGGTCACCCAGACGGCAGCACCGCCGGACCGAAGTCCCTTCTGCGGTCGGCGACCGGTTACCGACCGCTCGACGCCGCCGATCGCAGGAGGCCCGTCGGCCAGGGGGTGCGACCGTCCCCACCTGGTACGCCTTACCCAGAGCACGAGTCGAACGCGGCGGATCGACCGCCGTGGTTGCCGAGGAGGCCCTGGCGTGAGCAGCACACCAGCACGGATCGCGGACACCGACAACGCCAGGGCGCTGTCGGCGACCGCGGTTCCGGTTCCCGAACTGCCCGGTTCCGTCGAGGAGCTGGCCGCCGCGGCGGCGGTCCGCCTCGGCTGGCACGGCGTGGTGCTGCCCGAGATGGTCCTCATGGGGCGCAAGGTGATCGTGGTCGCGGAGCTGCTGGCCGACGCGCACGCCGAGCGGGTGTGCCTGGGCGCGGCCCCCGAGCCGGACCGGACGACGGTGTCCACGTGGGTGTGGCCCGAGATGGACGGCCGCGTGCCGCCCGCCGCGGTGCGGATCGTCGGCGTGCTGGCGGTGGCCCGGCACTGGCGGACCGCGCTGGCCTCCGCGGTGCCGTTCGCGCGGTTCGGCAACGCCGCCGCGGTGCTGCCGACGTCGGTCGCGTTCACGCACGACTACCTGGCGAACTGCCTGCCGCGGGTGCGCCGCTACGGCGTCTCCGTGCTGCTGGCGGACGACGAGCGGCAGCTGAGCACGGACGTCGCGGGTCGCAACGAGACGGTGCCGGTCGAGGACACCGCGACCACCCGCTGGGTGAACGAACTGGTCTACGAGCAGGTGCTGGCGACCGCGTCCTGACCTACGGTCGGACCATGCGGGTAGTGATCGCGGGCGGGCACGGCAAGATCGCGTTGCGGGTGGAGCGGCTGTTGGCCGCACGGGGTGACAGCGCCACGGCGCTGGTGCGCAACCCCGACCACTTCGCGGACGTCACGGACGCGGGCGCGGTCCCCGTCCACTGCGACCTGGAGGCGACGGACGTCGCTTCGGTCGCGGAACTCCTGACCGGCGCGGACGCGGCGGTGTTCGCCGCGGGCGCCGGGCCCGGCAGCGGGGTGGCGCGCAAGGACACCGTGGACCGCGGCGCTTCGGCGCTGCTGGCCGAGGCCGCCGAACGGGCGGGCGTGCGGCGGTTCATCCAGATCAGCGCCACCGGCATCGGCCGGACGACCGGTGACGAGGTGTTCGACGCCTACCTGGCGGCCAAGGGCGCCGCCGAGGACGACCTGCGCGACCGCGACCTCGACTGGACGATCCTGCGGCCCGGCCGGCTGACCGACGACGAGCCGACCGGCCTCGTCGAGCTGGCCGAGACGCCCCTACGGGGTTCCGTACCGCGCGGCGACGTGGCGGCCGTCGTGGTGGCCCTGCTGGACCGGCCCGGCACCGTGCGCCGGACCTACGAGCTGATCAGCGGCCGGACCCCGATCGCCGACGCGTTCTGACGCGGGCGGTCGGGGTCAGCCCAGCACCCGGTCCAGGTAGGCGTTGGCGAACTTGCCGGTGGGGTCGACCTCGGCGCGGACCCGGCGGAAGTCGTCGAAGCGCGGGTAGCGGTCGCGGAGGGCGTCGGCGGCGAGGCCGTGCAGCTTGCCCCAGTGCGGCCGCCCGCCGACCGCGCCCGCGATCTTCTCGAACGCGTCGAAGTACCGCCGGTAGGGCATGCCGAGGTACTGGTGGACGGCGACGTAGGCGGTGTCGCGGCCGTGCGCGGTCGACAGCCAGATGTCGTCGCCCTGCGCGACGCGGACCTCCACCGGCACGATGACGCCGTGGTCGAGCCGGCCGACCGCCGCGCGCAGCTCCCGCAGCACGTCGTGCAGCGCGTTGCGCGGCACCGCGTACTCGCTCTCCACGAACCGGACCCGGCGCGGCGTGACGAACACGCGGTGCGACACGTCCCGGTAGACCCGTTCGGAGACGACCGAGCCGCACACCCGGTTGAGCGCCCTGGTGGTGGCGGGCACGGCTCGCGCCAGCTTGCAGACCAGCCCGAACGCGCCGTTCTCCAGCACCTCGTACTCGTAGAACCGGCGCAGCGGGGACAGCGGGGCGGCGGGTTCGTCCACCCGGTTGTTCCGCTTCAGGATCACCCGGTCGGAGTGCGGGAACCAGTGGAACTCGACGTGGTCCTCGACCGCGGTGAGGTGGTCGAACTCGTCGAGCACGGCGTCCAGCCGGCCGGGCGACTCGCGGGCGTGCAGCACGAACGCGGGCACGCACCGGAGGGTGACCGTGCTGATCACGCCGAGCGCGCCGAGGCCGACCCTGGCGGCGTGGAACAGGTCGGGGCGCTCGTCGGCGGAGCAGCGCGCCACCGTGCCGTCGGCGAGGACCAGCTCCAACGCGACGACCTGGGTGGCGAGGCCGCCCAGCTTCGCGCCGGTGCCGTGGGTGCCGGTGGAGATGGCGCCCGCGACGGTCTGCGCGTCGATGTCGCCGAGGTTCGCCAGGGCCAGCCCGAGCACGTCGAGCAGGGCGTTGAGCTGGTGCAGCGTCGTGCCGGACCGGACCGTGACGAGCGTGTCGGAGACGTCGGAGATGCCGGTCCACGCGTCGAGGTCGACGGCGACGCCGGGCGCGACGGCGATGTCGGTGAACGAGTGCCCGCTGCCGCGGGGGCGCACGGCGGACGCCCCCGTGACGACGGAGGCGAGTTCGTCGACGCTCGCCGGGTGCTCCACGCGGTGTGGGTTCGCGGACGCGGTGCGCGCCCAGTTCGTCCACGGCGTTCCCATGCCACCTCCGGTGCGACGCGATCCACGAACCGTAGGTGAAAGCTATTCACCTTTCAAGTACCGTGAGCCCATGCAGCCCCGCACGCGCCTCGACGCCGCGACGAAGGAGCACGATCCTCCGTTCGCGATCGTCGACCTGGACGCCTTCGACAGCAACGCGGCCGACCTCGCGCGCCGCGCGGGCGGGCGGCCGATCCGGGTGGCGAGCAAGTCCGTGCGCGTCCGCGCGCTGCTGGAGAGGGTGCTCGAACGGCCGGGGTTCGCGGGGGTCATGTGCTACTCGCTGGCCGAGGCGCTGTGGCTGTCCTCGGTGGACCTGTCCGAAGACCTCCTCGTCGCGTACCCGACCGTCGACCAGGAGGCGTTGACCCGGCTCGCGGAGGACGACAAGGCGCTCGGGCGGATCACCGTCGTGGTCGACTCGACGGCGCACCTCGACCTGGTCGACGCCGTGCTCGGCGCCCACCACCCGGAGGTCCGGGTGTGCCTGGAGCTGGACGTGTCGTGGCGGCCGCTGCCGGGCCTGCACATCGGCCCACGGCGTTCTCCCGTGCACACGGCACGCGAAGCGCGCGCTCTGGCCGAGGCGATCGCGCGGCGGCCGGGGTTCCGGCTCGTCGGCGTGATGGCGTACGAGGGGCAGATCGCGGGCCTCGGCGACCAGCCGCCGGGCAAGCAGCTGCGCGGCGCGGCGCTGCAGTGGATGCAACGCCGCTCCGCCGCCGAGCTGGTCGACCGCCGGGCGGCCGCGGTCGCCGCCGTGCGCCGGGTCGCCGAGCTCGAGTTCGTCAACGGCGGCGGCACGGGCAGCCTGGAGGTCACCGCCGCCGACCCGTCGGTCACCGAGCTCGCGGCGGGCTCGGGCCTGATCGGGCCGACGCTGTTCGACGGCTACCGCGGGTTCCGGCCCAGACCCGCCGTGCTGTTCGCGCTGCCCGTGGTGCGCCGGCCGAAGCGGCACGTGGCCACGGTGTTCGCGGGCGGCTACATCGCCTCGGGCACCGCCACCGCCGACCGCCAACCGACGCCGTACCTGCCGGTCGGGCTGCGGCTGCTGCCGATGGAGGGCGCGGGCGAGGTCCAGACCCCGGTGGTGGGCCGGGCGGCCGACGCGCTGCGGCTCGGCGACCGCGTGTGGCTGCGTCACGCCAAGGCGGGTGAACTGGCCGAGCGGTTCACGCACTACCACGTCGTGAGGGGTGACGTGGTGGAGCGGACCGTGCCCACCTACCGGGGCGAAGGGCACTCGTTCGGCTGAACTTCGGACCTAGTCGGGCAACCTGGTCGACAGGTAGCCCCGGACCAGGGCCTTGGCCTCGTCCAGGATGCGCTGGTCGCCGGCCGGGTCGCGGCGGAACGCCAGGTTCAGCACGCCGTCCGCCGCCTCCACCGCGATCGAGATCGGCAGCTGCAGCTCGGCCAGGGGGATGCCGAACTTGGTCGAGATCATCTCGGCGATGCGGTCGGAGATGACGGTGTTGTTGTCGCGCCGGTCGTCCAGCAGCCGCATGTCCACCACGTCGCCGAAGTGCAGCTTGGAGAACGCGGGCACCTCGCGGTGCATGGAGACGTAGACGTCGAAGATCGAGTCCACGGCGTCCCACCAGTGCTCCAGCGTGGTGGAGGTGAACCGGCCGTCCACCGTCTGGATGAACTTCTCCAGGTTGCGCAGGGTCAGCGCCTGCACGACGGCCCGCTTGTCCGGGAAGAACTGGTACAGCGAGCCGACCGCGACACCCGCGCGCTCGGCGATCAGCGTTGTCGTGACGCCGTCGTAGCCGACCTCCTCGATGAGCAGGGCACAGGCTTCGAGCATCCGCTCGACGCGCTTGGCGCTGCGCTGCTGCACCGGTTGGCGGCGCAACGGGGTCGTACTGGTCACGGCGACTCCTGCGGAAAAAGTTGGCGGGTCTCCATAGTGCCCGGTGGTGGACCATTCCACTTCACTTCGGGGCGCAACACGCCTACGATCCGAATGACTTTCACGTTCTGGGAGGTACGCGTGACCCGTCCCGACGACGTCCTGGGCGCCGACTTCCTCTGGGGCGTCTCGACCTCCGCCTTCCAGATCGAGGGCGCGTTCACCGCCGGCGGCAGGCAGCCGTCCGTGTGGGACGCGTTCCCGGCGTTCGAGGGGCAGGACGCCTCGGTGGCGTGCGACCACTACCACCGCTACCGCGAGGACGTCGGGCTGATGCGGTCCCTCGGCGTCGGCGCCTACCGGTTCTCCGTGTCGTGGCCGCGGGTCCTCGCGGGCGACCTGGAGTTCTACGACCGGCTCGTGGACGAGCTGCTGGAATCCGGCATCGCGCCCGTCGCCACGCTGTACCACTGGGACACGCCCGTCGCGGTCGAGGGGGCCGGCGGCTGGCTGCACCGCGACACCGCCCACCGGTTCGCGGAGTACGCCGGGACGGTCGGCGCGCGCCTGGCCGACCGGGTCGCGATGTGGATCCCGATCAACGAGCCCGCGATGGTGACGCTCCTCGGGTACGCCGTCGGGCAGCACGCGCCGGGCAAGGCCCTCCTGTACGACGCGCTGCCCACCGCGCACCACCTCAACCTGGCGCACGGGCTGGCCGCGGGCGCGCTGCGGTCCGCCGGGGCGCGCGCGATCGGCACGGCCAACAACCACACGCCCGCGTGGCCCGCCGGTCCGTCCGACGTCCCGGCCGCCGAGGCGTACTCCGACCTGCACAACTGGCTCTACGCCGACGCGCAGCTGGCCGGGCGCTACCCGGACGCGCTCGCCGACCGCTTGCCGATCGTGGACGGCGACCTGGCGATCGTCGCCGCGCCGCTCGACTTCTACGGCGTGAACTACTACAACCCGACCCGGCTGCGGACTCCGTCCGAGGGCAACCCGCTGCCGTTCGAGCTGGTCGAGATCGAGGAGTACCCGAAGACCGGCTTCGGCTGGCCGGTCGTGCCGTCCGGCCTGTCGGAGATGATCTCACTGTTGCGAGATCGCTTTGTCGACTTGCCGCCCGTCTACGTGACCGAGAGCGGGTGCAGCTACCCCCACTCCCTCGACGACACCGAGCGGATCGCGTACCTCGACGGGCACATCGCCGAAGCCGTGAAGGCCGGCGCGCGCGGGTACTTCGTCTGGTCCTTGATGGACAACTTCGAGTGGGACTCCGGGTACTCGCAACGGTTCGGGCTCGTCCACGTCGACTACGCGACGCAACAACGCACACCGCGTGCCTCCTACGAGTGGTACCGCGATCGGATCAGGCAGTGACGGCGGAGGCGTTGGCCGAACCGGTCGTCCCCGTCCGCCGGTCGTGGATGACGTGGCTGTTCCTGGCCAACCTCGGGCTGTGGCTCGCCGTCTACGCCCCCATCCAGGTGCTCCTGCCGCAGCAGGCCGAACTGGTCGACGCGGCCGGCAAGGAAGCCGTGTTCGGCCTGGTCACGGGCGTCGGCGCGGTGGTCGCGCTGATCGCCAACCCGCTGATCGGGCTGTCGTCGGACCGCACCACGTCCCGGTTCGGCCGCCGGCACCCGTGGACGCTCGCCGGCGCGCTGCTCGGCGCGGTCGGGCTGGTGGTGCTGTCGTCGGCGTCCTCCGTCGGGGTGATGGTGATCGGGTGGTGCCTGGTGCAGGCCGGGCTGAACGGGATGCTCGCCAGCCTCACCTCCGCCGTGCCCGACCGCGTGCCCGTGCGGCAGCGGGCCAAGGTCGGCGGGCTCGTCGGCGTCTCCCAGATGCTCGGCACGGTGCTCGGCGCGGTCGTGGTGACGGTCCTGGTCAGCGGCCTGCCGGCGGGGTACCTGGCGTGCGCGGCGGTGGTCGTGGCGGGCGCGCTGGCGTTCGTCCTGATCACGCCGGACGTCCGGCTGCCGGTCGCCGCCCGCCCCGCCCTGCGGTGGCGCGAGCTGTGGGTCTCGCCGAGGCGGCACCCCGACTTCGCCTGGGCCTGGGCCGCCCACTTCATGATCAACCTCGGGAACGCGTTCGGCACCCTCTACCTGCTGTACTTCCTCGGCGACGTCGTCCGGCACCCGTCGCCCGAGGACGGCCTGCTGGTGCTGATGCTGCTCTACGGCGCGGCGCTGGCGATCGGCGCGTTCGCCGTCGGCGCCCGCTCCGACCGCACCGGCCGCCGCCGGCCGTACGTGCTGCTCGCGGCCGGCGTGATGGCGTCCGCCGCGCTCCTGCTCGCCGCCTGGCCCACGTGGACCGCGGCCCTCGTCGCGGCGCCGCTGCTCGGGGTCGGCTTCGGCGGGTACTGGGCGGTGGCGCTCGCCCTGCTCACGCAGGTCCTGCCCGCCGCGTCCGACCGCGCGAAGGACCTCGGCGTGCTGAACATCGCGAACTCGCTGCCCCAGGTGGTCGCCCCGCTGCTGACGACGTACGTGCTCGCGGCCCTCGGCGGGTACCGCGGCCTGTTCGCCGTCTCCGCGGCGGCCACGCTGTGCGCGGCCGTGCTCGTGACCAGGGTCCGATCGGTGGCATAGGGGGAGAACGTTGCGGTTGGCGGGTAGAGCGGTCGTGGTGACCGGCGCGTCGCAGGGCATCGGCGCGGCGACCGCCCTGACGCTCGCGAGGCGCGGTGCGGTTGTCGTGCTCGTGGCACGGGGCGCCGAAGCGCTCGACCGGCACGTCGAACGGATCAGGGCGACCGGTGGGCGTGCGGTGGCCGTTCCGGCGGACCTCGCGGACGTCGACGGGATCGGCGCGCTCGCCGAACGGGTCGTCGCCGAGGTCGGCGTGCCGGACGTGCTGGTGAACAACGCGGGCGTCGGCCGCTGGCTGTTCCTCGACGACACCCCGACCGCCGAGCTGGCCGGGATGATCGCCCTGCCGTTCACCGCCGCACTGCACCTGACCCGCGAGTTCCTGCCCGGCATGCGGGCCCGCGGTTCGGGGCGCGTGGTCAACGTCAACTCGCCGGTGTCCCGGCTGCCGATCCCCGGCGCGACGGGCTACGCGGCGTCCCGCTACGCGCTGCGCGGGCTGACCGCCGCGTTGCGCCTGGACCTGCGCGGCACCGGCGTCGGCGTGAGCGAGGTCGTGCCCGGCAAGGTCAGCAGCCGGTACTTCGCCAACAACCCCGGCGCGGAGGAGCGCATCCCGGCGCTGGCCCGGCTCATCCCCACCGTGACGCCGGACGACGTCGCGACGCGGATCGGGCGGGCCGTCGAGCGGGACCTGGACGAGGTGGTCTTCCCGTGGCAGCTCAAGGCGTTCGACGTGGCGGGCCGCCTGTTCCCCGGGCTCACCGGCTACCTGACCTGGCGGACCGGCACCCACCGCTGACCCGCGCCCGCCGCTGGCCCGCGCCCACCGCCGACCCACGCCCACCGGTGATCCGCGCCCACTGGTCATCCGCGCCCACTGGTGATCCGGGGCCGGACGTGGAGACGGCCCCGATGTCCGCGCGGGAGGTGCGGACATCGGGGCCGACGTGGTGCCCGCGGACCGGTGTCGGTCGGGGAGGGAAGGTGTGCACAACACCGGCCCGCGGCTGTCTGTGTGGAGTTGTGGCAGTACTAGCCGGCCGGCGGTCCGTTCGTCGCGGTCGGGGGTTCGCACGTCCCGGACCGCCGGCCAGTAGGCGGGTGCTCGACCGTGTCGCGTCGGGGGAACGACAGGTCGGGGCCGCCCGTTAGTGGGCTCGGACCACTCCCCGGCGCGACCGGGTGACAGGAGGCGTCACCGGCGCCGATCGGAGGTGCCGAGCCGGGCGCGGGGCCAAACCGCCCGCGACCAGGTGTTCGTACGCGGCGCGCCACACCGAGCACGGGCTCTTCTGCTGCCGCCACCGTCCGGAGCACTCGGGGCAGTTGCCCTTCTCGTCCGGTTCGTGCGCGGCGAGCAGCGCCCGCCAGCCCTCGGTCAGCCGAGGGAGCTCGGAACGTGCCACCGACAGGAGGGACGGGGCGTCGGCCTCGTTGGCCAGCTCCGTGAGCAGGTCCAAGCGTTCCCACACCGCGTTGCGAAGAACTTGTCCGAGGATCTCGTCCACCGAAACGTCACCGTCACCTTTCCGCCTGCTCGGCGGCCTCACGTAGCGCGGCCCTGAGTTGTACGAGTTGGTCGGCCGAGAGGACCGCCGTCTCACCGGGCGGGCCGACCAGGACCACGCGGCCCCGGTCGACCATCACGGTGAGGCAGCGCTCCCGGTCGACCACGTCGCTGCAGCGAATGCGCCACCAGCGACGTTGCCCGGTCGTGCCGCGCCATCCGGAGCCGAGGTCGGTCGGCTCCTGGACGGACAGTGGAGCCGGAGCGTCCCCGACCGCGGTGACGGCGGGCGCAACCGGTCCACCAGTGCTGGTGGCCACCGCCCGCTCGATCAGGTCCACGATCAGGTTCCTCTCCGTGCTCACTCGCTTACCGGAACCTAGATTGCGATGATTCAACCCGGATCGGGACGTCATAGCGCTGGCCGGTGCCCGTCCCACGGTAAGCGGTCACCGGAGTTCGGCAGGGCCGATCAGCTCTGCTGATCGGTACTTCTCGCAGTCGGGGGAGTGCCCCTACTCTGCGGTTGACGCCCAAAGGACTGTGAGGGGGCGCAATTGAACACCATCGGTTCGCCGAGTTCTCCTGTTACACCAGACGTCTGGGACCAGCAGGAGATGCGCGACGCCCTGGCCAGACGAGAGATCAGCGCGGTCTACCGCCTGCTCCGACGGCACGGGGTGTCGCAGCGCCAGATCGCGGCGCTGACGGGCCAGTCGCAGTCCGAAGTCTCGGAGATCCTCAAGGGACGCCAGGTCATGGCCTACGACGTCCTCGCGCGGATCGCCGCCGGCTTGGGTGTCCCCAGGGGGTACATGGGTCTCGCTTACGACGAGGCCACGGCAGTGAGGGTGGCCGCCACGGCGGAGGCACCCCATTCTGAGGAGGACGAGTCGGTGAAGCGAAGGAAGTTCCTCGCGCACGCCGCCGCCATCACCGTCGGCGCGGCCGTGTTCGGTACGGACTCCGGGTCTTGGGCTTCGTCGCCCGCGCAGACTCCGGCCCCTGGCCGCATCGGCATGACCGACGTCCGACAGGTCGAAGCGGCCACCAGGGCGTTGCGCACGTTGGACTACCAGTACGGCGGCGGCTCCTGCCGCGACGCGGTCGTGGCGCAGCTGTCGTGGGGCCAGCAGATGCTCGGCGCCAACGCCACCGACCTGGTCAAGGAGCGGCTCTACGTCGCGCTCGCCGACCTGCACAACCTGGCCGGCTGGACCTCGTTCGACACCGGCCTGTACGACTCCGCCCGCAACCACTTCGGCCAGGCGCTCGGCCTCGCCAAGCAGGGCCGCAAGGAAGAGCTCGTGGCCAACATCCTGTACCGGATGGGCCGCGTCTACCTGCACCAGGACGCGCCGGACGACGCGCTGAAGGTGTTCCAGCTCGGCCAGCTGGCCGCCCAGAACTCCGGCTCGGAACTCGCCGTCGGCATCCTGTGCGCCAACGAGGCCTGGGCCTACGCCAAGATGGGCTCCGACGACCAGGCGCTGAAGCTCCTGGGCCGCGCGCGCGACGAGTTCGCCCGCGCCAACATCGGCGAGGCGCCCGCGTGGGCGAAGTTCTTCGACGCCAACGACCTGTCGGCGATGATCGGCACGGTCCACACCGAGCTGGCGCAGACCGTGGACGCCAAGTACACCCGCACCGCGGTGCCCGCGCTGACCAAGGCCATCGGCGGCTACGGCGAGGACATGACCCGCAGCCGGTCGTTCAACCTCACCTCGCTGTCGATCAACCACCTGCTGGACGGCGACATCGACCACGGCGCCCGCCTCGGCCGGCAGGCGATCGAGCTGTCGGAGGGCCTGAAGTCGGTCCGCACGAAGGACCGGATGAGGCCGCTGCTGCACGAGGCGGAGAAGCGCCGCAACAACCCGGATGCCCGTGAGCTGGCGGAGCGCCTTGCGAAGTTCACCGGCAACGACAGCGCGGCCTGACGCCGCCGCGGGGGTCGGACTCCTGGACGGCAGGTTCACCCCCGACGCGCTGACCGCCGTCCTGGAACGGCTGTGCGCCGAGCTCGGGTTGGCGCACCGCGGCGCCCGGCTCGTGAAGTTCACCAGCAACGCCGTGTTCGACCTGCCCGCGGAGCGGGTCGTGGTCCGGATCGTCGGCTCGATGAACCTGCGCCACCGGGCGCACAAGGTGGTCGAGGTCGCGCGGTGGCTCGCCGCGCACGACGTGCCCGCGGTGCGGCTGGTCGAGGACGTCCCGCAGCCGTTGGAGGTCGGCGACCACCTGGCCACCCTGTGGCACACCGTGCCGTCCGGCGGGAGACCGGTCGACGGCCGTGACCTGGGCCGGGTGCTGCGGCAGGTGCACGCGCTGCCCGCGCCGGCGTTCGAGCTGCCGCGGTGGACGCCGCTGGACGACGTGCGGCGGCGGATCGCGGACGCGGAGGAGCTGTCCGCGCCGGACCGCCGGTTCCTGGAGGACCGGTGCGCCGCGGTGGAGCACCGGCTGGCCGGCGTGCGGACCGTGCTGCCGCCCGGCGTGCTGCACGGCGACGCGCACCTGGGCAACCTCATCCCCAGCCCGGACGGCCCCGTGATCTGTGACTTCGACTCCACCAGCCTGGGCCCGCGCGAGTGGGACCTGAGCACGCTGCCGGTCGGCGTCGCCCGGTTCGGCCACCCCGCCCGGTGGTACCGGCAGCTGGCCGACGAGTACGGCTTCGACGTCGCGAGGTGGACCGGGTTCCCGGTGTTGCGCGAGGTCAGGGAGCTGAAGCTGACGACGAGCGTGCTGCCGATCATGCGCAGCCACCCCGGCGTGCGCGACGAGCTGCACCGCCGGCTGAAAGCGCTCCGGGCGGGCGATACCACGACTCCGTGGACGCCCTACCGTTGATCACCCGATCGTGGGCAATCCCGCGTGATGTGGCCGCGGGGACGAACCCGTAACGCCGCACGCGCGTCTGACGAATGACGCATCGACGGGATGCGTGACGGGTCGCGAGGTGCGCGTGGTCGGAAAACTGCGGGGTGGGCGGCGTGGGCGCGCCAAGCGCGCGCTGGAAGCCGCCAGGATGCTGGACGAGGTCGTGGACACCCAGCTGCCGCTGCTGGCGTCGTTCGACGAGCGCCGCCGCCGCCGTTCCGCGGACTACCTGGCCGAACTGGTGAAGCTCGCCCAGGACTACCGCTACTTCGCCAACGGCTGGATCGACGCGGCCGAACTGGAGCGGCGGGGCCGGCGCGCGATGACGGAACTGACCCGGCTCCGCGAGGACCCCACCGCCCGACTGTTCAGCGACTAGGGCGTTCGGCGCAGCTCGTCGCACCGAACGGACCACTCACCGATGGCTACCCGCGCCAGGCTCCTCCCTCCCACGCCGCCGCGGCGTAGTCGCGGAAGCTCTTGGGCGGTCGGCCGGTGACCCGCTCGACGGTGTCCGTCGGCTCCGACTCACCCCACGCGTCCCACGCCGCGATCTGCTGTTCGGCCAGGTCGGCGGGCATGACGGCCCGGTAGTCGTCCGGCGTGCCGCGGTACTCGACGGCCCGCCCGGTCAGCCGGGTGATCTCCGCCAGGGCGTCCGGGAACGACAGCGCCTCCGGACCGGTCAGCTCCAGCACCTGCCCCTCGTGCCCGTCACGGGTGAGCGCGGCGACCGCCACCGCCGCGATGTCGTCGGCGTCGACGAAACCCAGCCGCCGGTCGCCGAGGGGCAGCACGAGTTCGCCCGCGAGCACCGAGGGCCGGAAGAAGCCCTCGTCGAAGTTCTGGTCGAACCAGTCCGGCCGCACCGCGGTCCAGTCGACGCCGGACTCGCGCACCAGCCGTTCGGCGGCGAGCAGCCGCTCGTCCCGCATCTCCTCGACGCCGCGGCTGGAGAGCAGCACGAACCGCCGCACGCCGCGCCTCACGGCCTCGTGCGCGAACTCCGGTTCGACGGGCAGTTCGTGCGGCGCCATCAGGTAGACGCGTTCGACGCCGTCGAGCGCGTCCGCCCACGTGGTGGGGTCGGTCCAGTCGAATCGCACCTGGTCGGGGGCATCCCGGCGGGACGCCCGGCGCACCGGGTGGCCCGCTCGGGTCAGCTGAGCGGCCACCCGCCTGCCGGTCGAGCCGGTGGCCCCCAGGACGAGGATCGGTGAATCAGCCATGCCCCGACCTCATCACAGGGGTCCGACATCCCGGGCGCGCCGACACCTGGGGTGACGCCCGGTCAGGCGACCGGCGCCCGCGACAGGACGACGGCGAGGCCGAACGCGACGCCCATGACGGCCAGTTCGACCGCGGCCCACGTGACGAGCGCCGTGGGCTTGTGCTGGGCGATGTGCGGCAGCAGCCGCCAGCGGATGTTGGCGCCGAGGACCGCCAGCAGCGCCGCGCACACCACCTTGCCGACCAGCACCAGGCCGTACGAGGTGGTGAAGAGGGAGCCGGGCAGGGAGACGACCGGGTTCAGCGCCAGTTCCAGCAGGCCGTTGAACAGGCCCGTCACCGAGACCAGGACCAACGCCACCGTCGCCAGCTTGGAGAACTTCGGCAGCGCCTCGGCGAGCAGCCCGCGCCGGTGGGCGACCAGCACGACCAGGGCGGCCAGGCCGCCGGTCCACGCCGCCGCGCCGAGGACGTGCAGCTCCATCGAGATCATCGAGTAGTCGTGGTACTTCCAGTTCGACGCGTGGCCGGTCACCGGCAGCGGCAGGACGCCGAACATGGCGATCAGGATGCGCAGCTCGGCGGGCACGGTCTCGCCGCGCCGCACCGCCACGACCCCGATCCACAGGTACACCAGCGCGCACACGCCGCTGAACAACAAGCCCTGGCCCGCGCCGACGCGCTGGACGTAGTCCACGACCATCGGCATGGTCAGCTCGGCGTCGGGCCGCGTCTCGTACGCCCGGATCACGATGGACAGCAGGGCGGTGAACGCCCACACGGCCGCCGCGATCACGGCGGCGGGCCGGGCGACGCGCAGCACCGGCTCGGTGGCGGCGGGTCGCCCGAACCCGAGCAGCTTCGGCAGCAGCGACAGGCCGACGACGACCGTCGCGGCCACGTCCAGCAGCGTCCGGACCAGCGGGTGGGCGAACCGGACCACCGCGCCGGGCTGGGCGACGGCCACCGCTTCCGGGGTGGTCGACAGGCCGAGCCCCAGGAAGACGCCGACGGCTCCGCCCGCGAGCAGGCCGCCGGCGACCCAGTACCTGGTGGTCGGCGCGGTGGTCCGGTTCACCGTCATCGCCCGGGGTTCTCCGTGCCGCCGGACGGCCCGGCCTTGCCCGCTCCGCCGGCTTGGCCGGAGCGCGCCGTGCCGCCACCGCCGCCGCGCAGCGCGAGGAACACGCCGCCGCCCAGCAGCACGACGGCGCCCGCGATCCACACCCAGATGGGCACGCCACCCGCGCCGGGCGGCACGGACGCCGGGTCGGCGTCCGGCGAGACCGACACCGGCGCGGGCGTGCCGTCACCCGCCTTGGTGAGGGTGAACTTGATCGAGCCGGTCACCGGGTGCCCGTCCGCGGACAGCACCCGGTAGCCGACGGTGTACTCGGCGGCCGGCCCGAGCGGCCGGACCGGGAAGACGACGCTGTTGTTCTTGACCGTCGGCTCGCTGTCCGCTTCCCAGCGCGTGCCCTCGGGACCGGTGACGGTGACCGTGTTGAACTTCTCCCCGTCCTGCACGGGCTGGTCAAAGGTCAGCGTGATCGTCGTCGGTCCGGTCGCCAGCTGCGACCCGTCCTTCGGGTCGCTGCCGACGAGCACGTTGTGCGCGAGCGCCGGCGTGGCGGCGCCGAGGACGACCCCGCCCGCGACGAGGCCGGTCAGCAGCAGCGAGACGACGCGCCTCATGCCGTCGTCTTGCCCGTGCGGCGGGACCGCAGCACGGCGCCCGCTCCCAGCCCGAGTCCGAGCGCGCCGACGCCGCCGACCGCACCGCCCTG
>NZ_JBHTLK010000075.1:0-28450 GCF_042678885.1 Saccharothrix hoggarensis | reverse complement strand
GAACACCCTTCGTCCGTCTACAGCCACCGCCTCGACTTACGCATTACTCGTCTAGCGCTCAACCCTCCCGGCCCCGCGACGGACGGTTCGGCGGTAGCAGACCGGGGCCGCCGGTGTCGCTACGGGACTTCCGGGTCAGTCGGTCCTCTTTCCCGCCGATAGACCAGAAGGACCGGGCGGGTGCGGCATCCGGCCCGAGGCATGGACCCATGCGACTCCTTGACCGAAAGTTGTTTTCAACCATTCTCATAGGTACAAAAGCTACTGACCAAGGAGACGCTGGATGCCCCTCCGCCCGTTATCGGAGCACGGACGCCCGCTCAGAGGCGTGACCAGACCCTGGTTGGCCGTCGTGGCCGCCGCCGGTCTGTTCGCCGCCCTCACCGCCGCCACCCCACCGCTGCACGCCACCCCGGCGTCCGTCGCCCCCGAACTCGTCGCCCAGGTCAACGCGGCCGAGGCGGGCGAGCCGGTGCAGGCGCTCGTGATGCTCCCGAACGCCGAACTGTCCGGCGGACGCGACGAAGTCCTCACCACCCTCCGCGACCACGCGGCCGAGACGCAGGACGACGTCGTCGCCGCCATCGGCGAGACCGCGACCGTCGTGAACCGCTTCTGGCTGACCAACATGCTGCTGGTCGAGTTCCCCGCGGACGCCGACGCGCTCGGCTCGCTCGCCGCCGTGCCGGGCGTGGAGCAGCTGCTCCCGAACTTCACGCTGGTCGCGCCGGACCCGGTCACGACCACCGCGGAGGTCACCCCGGCCGCCGACCTCACCTGGGGCCTGCGGAAGATCGAGGCGGCACGGGTCTGGGACGAGCTCGGCGTCAACGGCAGCGGCGTCCGCATCGCCACGCTGGACACCGGTGTGGACATCACCCACCCCGACCTGGCCGGCAAGATGGCGACCGACAACCCCGCCGACCCCAACCACCCCGGTGGCTGGATGGAGTTCGACGGGTCGGGCAACCTCGTCGCCTCGGCGCCGCGCGACTCCGCCTACCACGGCACGCACGTCGCGGGCACCATCCACGGCGGCGCGACCTCCGGCACCGCGATCGGCGTCGCGCCCGGCGCCGAGATGATGCACGGCCTGGTGATCCCCGGCGGCAGCGGCTCGTTCGCCCAGGTCGCCGCGGGCATGCAGTGGGCCGTCGCGCCGGTCGACGCCTCGGGCAAACCCGCGGGACGTCCGGCCGACGTGGTCAGCATGTCGTTGGGCGGCAACGGTTTCCACGCCGCGATGATCCAGCCGACGCGAGCCATCCGCGCGCTCGGCTCGTTCCCGGCGTTCGCCATCGGCAACAACTGCGGCACGTCCGGCACGGCCAGCCCCGGCAACGTGCACGAGGCGGTCGCGGTCGGCGCCACCGACAGCACGGACAGCGTCGCGTCGTTCTCCTGCGGCGCGGTGGTGCGCAAGGACCAGTGGGCGACCCCGCCCGCGGACTGGCCGGGAAGCTGGGTGAAGCCGGACGTCTCCGCGCCGGGTGTCGACGTGTACTCGGCGTCGCCGGGCGGCGGCTACCGGACCCTGTCCGGCACCTCGATGGCCACCCCGCACACCGCGGGCGCCGTCGCGCTGATGCTGTCGGCCGCGGGCGACCTGCCGGTGTCCGAGGTGCAGAAGGTGTTGGGCGACACGGCTTTCTGGGACGACCGGTACGCCGGCTCGCCGCCGGACACCCGGTTCGGCAGGGGCCGGATCAACGCCTACGAGGCGACGCGGTTCGTCGCGCTGGATTCGGGCGTGCGGGGCAAGGTCACCAACGCCGCGTCCGGTTCGCCGGTCACCGGCGGCACCGTCCGGATCGAGCCGGGCGGCCGCACCGTCGCCACCGGCGCGGACGGCACGTTCACGAGCAGGCTCGAACCGGGCGACTACACCGTCACCGTCGAGGCGTTCGGGTTCGAGAAGGCCGCGGTGAGCGCCACGGTCGCGCCGAACTCCTTCACCACCGTCGACGTCGTGCTCACACCGGCACCCTTCGGCCGCGTCACCGGTGTCGCGAAGCTCGACGTGTCCGGCGCCGGAATCCCGGGCGTCACCGTCAAGGTGCTCGGCGTGCCGGCCGACTTCTCCGCGGTGACCGGCGCCGACGGCGCCTACACGATCGACGGCGTGCCCGCGGGCACGTACCAGGTGGGCGCGTCGTACCCGACGTTCCGGGCGCCCGGCGCGGTCGAGGTGACCGTCGTCGCCGGCGAGGCGGCCACGGCCGACTTCGCCTTCGGCGCGCCGCCGCGCACGGTGGCGATCGTGGACAGCGCGGAGTCGCGGGCCAACCAGTACCGCGACGTCGTGTTCGCGCCACGCGGCATCGGGACGACGTACTACACGTGGGACGAGCTGGACAAGGCGGCGCAGCACGCGACCGTCGTGCTCGGCTACGGAACCCTGACGTCGCACTACAACGCGGCGAGGTTCCAGGCCTTCCTGGACGCGACGGACGCCAACGGCACCGGCGTGATCTTCACCGACCACGCCAACACGACGGGCAACGGCATCCGGCAGCTGTCCAAGCACACCGGGCAGCCGGTGTCGACCGGGTACAACTCGAGCGGCAACACGTCGGCCGTGTCGTACTACGAGGTGACCTCGGCGCACCCGATCTTCGCCGGGTACGCGGTGGGCGACCGCATCCCGCTGGACGACAGCACCCGGGCGAAGTGGGTGGCGTGGTTCAACGGCTACTCCGGTGACGGCAGGCAGACCATCGCGGGCCTCGGCCGGACGGTCGACGGCGTGATGGGCGGCGGCATCGGCGTCGACCAGCGCGCCCGCAACCGGCACGTGCTGCTGTCACTGCACGGCGTGTCGGCCACCCGAGGGCCCGGCGACTGGACGCCGCAGGCGACCGACCTGTTCCTGAAGGCGATCGACTGGGCGTCGCCCGCGCCGGACCCGAACCAGCCCTACTACGCGCTGCACGACCTGAAGGTGTCGCCTGGACTGGTGAAGGCCAGCGAGACCGTCACGGTGACCGTGCAGGTCAAGAACGTCGGATCGTCGGCGGGCACCTACAACGCGGTGCTGAAGGTCGGCGGCGCGGACAGGGCCACCACGCCGGTGCAGCTCGCGGCCGGCCAGTCGAAGACCGTCACCTGGACGGTCGACCCCGACCAGCTGGGCACGTTCACGGTCCAGGTCGGGCACCTGACCGGCTCGTTCCGGGTGCGCGCGCCGCGCGTCGACCTCGTCGTGTCCACAGTGGACGCTCCGGGCGTCGCCGCGGTCGGTCCGCTGGCGGGGGCGACCGTCGAGCTGATCGCCGGCGGGCAGCTCCGCGGGCTCGGGAAGACCGACGGCGCCGGCAAGCTGTCGTTCGAGATCCCGGACACGGTCGGCCGGTACACGCTCGTGGTGCGCAAGCCGACGCCTGAAGGCGGCGGCGACGCGTACCTGCTGCACCGCGAGATCACCGTGATCGACGACGACGTGATCTCGTTCGCGCCCAGGGTGCTCGCGAGCGGCACGCCGGCGGCCTCCAGCGGCGGGAACTTCGCCGTGCGGGCCGACATCGCGCTGGACGCCGCCGACCAGCGGCACACCGGCTCGGTGTTCCTGCGGCCCTCGGGCACCGCGCCGCACGGCTACCGCTACGAACCGGGCTCGCTCGTGGCGACGGTGGACCGGTACGAAGCGGTCACCGTGCACTCGGTGCGGCACCTCGAACAGGACTGGTTCCTGCCGAGCACGAAGGTCGGCGGGCTCGACTGGACCGCCCCCTACGACGTCCCGTTCGCCTTCGGCGGCCCCGCCAAGGTCTCGCTCGGCGACGTCGTGGTCGCCGCCGACGGTCGGGCCACCGTGGACTGGTCGGTGACCGACGCGCACGGCGTGCCGTTCGCGACCGTGATGGCCTCCGCCGTGCGGCCGTTCCTGAACCTCCCGGAACGGGTGGCGCTGGAGGACGTCGAGGGCCTGGTCCGGGCCGCGGCGCCGAACGAGCTGAAGCCGGTGCTCCGGCTGTTCGCGCCGGACGGCAGCCCGGTGCGGGCCGGTTCGATCAACTGGAACGCCCGGCCGCACACGTTCACCGTCGAACCGGGCACCCCGGACGGCGCGTACCGGTTGGCGCTGGACGTGGACACCGGCGGCTACTCCGGTGACCTCACCGGCGAGGCGCGGCTGCGGGTCGGGCCGGAACCGGCGCCCGTCATGTCGTTGACGGACACGCGGGGCACGTTCGTGCCGGAGGCGCACACCGAGTACGACGTCCGTGCGGTCAACAGCGGCACCGCGGCCTCCGGGCCGATGACGTGGACGGTGCGCGTCACGGCCGACCGCGCGTTGGCGGCCAAGGACGTGGTCATGCGGCTGAAGGTCGACAACAAGTGGCAGCGCGTGACGCTCGCCAACGACGGCGGCGCGCTGGTCGGCACCGTCGTGGCCGGGGCGGAGGTGGCCGCCGGGGCCGAGCGGACGTGGCGGATGTCGTTGCTGCTGCGCACGCCGGGGACGTACCACGTCGCCGACACGTTCACCGGTGACGGCATTTCCGTGACCAACGCCGACGAACTCGTCGTGGTCGCGCCGGCGGGAGTGCGGTAGGTGCTCGGAAGCCCGGCCCGGCGCCAGTACCGCGGCGCCGGGCCGGGCCCACTCCCGAACCCGGGCTGCTAGCCGAAGTTCACGTCACTGCACCACATGTACGTCTGGTCGAGGTGCGAGGCCTGCCAGATCGTGAACACCACGTGGTGACCGCGGTAGGTGCCGTTGGTCTGGACGTTGAACGTGATCTCCTTGGCCGGGGCGTACCTGCCGGTCTGCGTGACCAGGTCGAGGTTGCCCCACCCGAGCCGCTGGGTGGTCGGGTCGAACCCGTTCTTGCTGATGTAGACCCGGAAGTAGTCCGCGCCGTGGCTGGCCTGGTCGTACAGCTTCATGGAGAAGCTGCTGCCGACGTTGGTGGTCTTCCACCGCCCGGGGGCGTTCAGGGCGTTGTTGCGGGACAGGGCGTTGCTGCAGAGCTGCCCGTCCGGGGTCGACCCCTGGAAGTTCCCGCGCAGGCCGTCCCGCAGCGCGCTCATCCAGTTCCACATGGTGTCGGCGTTGGCCTGGAAGGCCTGCCAGCACATGGGGTCCTGCTGCTGCATGGCGGGGTTGGTGTGCTGGCTGCCCCAGGTTTGCCAGCACTGGTAGGCGCGGGTGGCGGGGCTGACGATGGTGCCGTGGGCGGACGCCGTCGGCGTCCAGACGAACGTGCACGCCACCAGGCTGATGATCACTGCGATGATGCCCCGCCGTCTGGTGACGGACCCGGAGGTACTGCGCAGACGCATGGTGAGCCTCCATTCAATCCGGATGATTGAGCGGTGGTGATCCAATATGGGAGCGCTCCCAGAGCAGTCGTCAGCGTATACGTCACAGAGCGAAACTTCAACGAAACATTCAGTAGTTATTCCCGGCCCCGTTGGCGTTCGGCGTAACGCCCGTTGCACCCTCGCGGCTGACCTGCCCGTACCACGCGCCGCGGTGCATCGGCTTCCCGAACGACAGGAGGGGTGGGCGCCTGGGGCACCCACCCCTCCGGCGGATCACGGCGTCAGGCGGAAGGTCGCGTCGGCTCGGCCGGCCGCGTCGGTGATCGGGTCGAGCCGCAACTGGTAGCCGTAGTGGCGGATGTGCCGGTCGGGGAAGTTGTAGGACTGGAACGACGACCACGAGGTCGAGGCGAGGCCCGCCACCTGGCGGAACGTGGCGTCGGCCTTGAACGTCGACGTGCCGTCGTCGGCGGCCAGGACGAAGTCGTAGTTGCTGTGCCGCAGGTAGTAGCCCGGCAGGTTGACGGACTGGAACGACACCGTGCCGGTGCCGGCGAGGCCGGGGACGACGCGGAACTGGGCGTCCTGGGCGGGGCTGACGTTCGGGTCGATGCGCACGTCGTAGTTCACGTGGCGGACGTACCGGTCCTGGAAGTTGTAGGACTGGATGCGGTTGACCGGGGCGTTGGAGCCCCACTTGGCCAGCACGCGGCTCTCCTCGGCCGCGGTGAGGTTGAGGATCGAGCCGTGGCGCTTGCGGGTGGCGCCGAGGCTGTAGCCGGTGACGGTCTGGAAGTTGCGCGTGCTGCCGAGGTCGGTCGACGTGATCGGCATGTACCCGCGGCCGGTGGCGTACTGGTCCAGCCAGAGGGCCCATTCGTTGCGACCGTTGAACTGCATCCACATCGGGCCCTCGACGACGTTGCCGCCGCCGGTGCCGTTGGAGATGCCCATGTGCGAGAGGTTGCCGATGGTGGTCCACGAGCCGAGGATCGAGTTGCTGCCCTCGACGGTGATGTGGCCGTCGGCGGAGGCGCGGTAGTAGCGGTAGCCGCCGACGCTGGACGGCGACTCGATGATCTGGGTGTCGATGATGCCCTGACCCGTGCCCCGGTCGATGTACAGCACCGGTGACGCGAACGAGCGGAAGTCGCGCGTGCGCACGTAGTAGATGCGGTGCTTCTTGACACCGTTGAGGGTCGCGTTGGTGGCCCAGTAGACGACGTAGTCGCCCGTCGTCGGGTCGTAGATCGCCTCGGGGGCCCACGCGTTGCCTGCCCCAGAGATCCCGGCCGCGACGTTGAGCAGGCGCGGCGCGGACCAGGTGACGAGGTCGGTGGACTCCCACACCACCAGCGACGTGCTGCCCCTGTTGGCCGCGTCGGACCACGAGGTGCCACTGGCGATGCGCAGGTCGGTGGCGATGATCCAGTACCGGTCGCCGGCGGGGGAGCGGACGAGCGCGGGGTCGCGGACGCCGCGGGTGCCGACGGTGGACAGCAGCACGGGCGCGCCGTTGTTCAGGTCGGTCCAGCGCAGGCCGTCACGGCTGTGCGCGAGGTAGATCTGCTCGCCGTTGGAGTGCTCGCCGGTGAAGTGCGCCATCAGGTAGCCGGTGAACGGCTCCAGCGCCTCGGCGCGTCGCTCGGTCGTCACCGACCAGGACGTGAACAGCAGGGCCACGGCGGCCAGCAGCGCGCCGACCCTCGTCAGTACTCGGGACACGGGTGATCTCCTTTGATCACGGGGTGGGGACGATCGGGTTGATGAGGCCGTTCGCGTCGAAGGTCATGCGGTCGACGGCGACCTCGCGGTTGGCGCCGTTGCCGGCGGGCACCGCGAAGCGGTGGTAGGCCACGTGCCACGTGTCGCTGCCCGGCGCCTTGACGACCGAGTGGTGGCCGGGGCCCTTGATGCCGAGGTCCAACCGCTTCTGCAGCACGACGCCGCGCTTGGTCCACGGGCCGAGCGGGGACGTCCCGGTGGCGTAGGCGACCCGGTAGTCCTCGTCGCGGGTGTCGTTCTCCGACCACATGAAGTAGTAGGTCCCGTTGCGCTTGAACACGAACGACGCCTCGCGGTACCCGACCGGGGTGATGTCGCGGACCTCGGCGGGGTCGAAGGACACCATGTCGGCGTTCAGCGGGACGACGTAGGCCGTGCCGTTGCCCCAGTACAAGTAGGACTGGCCGGTGTCGTCGGTGAACACCATCGGGTCGATGGCCTGCCCGGAGTAGGCGCCCGCGCGGATCAGCGGCCTGCCGAGGGCGTCGCGGAACGGACCGGTGGGGGAGTCCGACACCGCGACGCCGAGGTGCTTGCCCGTGTCGCCGGACGCCGCGCCGCCGCTGAAGTACAGGTAGTACCGGCCGTTCTTGGCCACCACGGCGGGCGCCCACGCGGAGTTGTCCGCCCACGACACGTCCGGCCCGTGGTTGAGGATCACACCGTGGTCGGTCCAGTTCACCAGGTCGGTGGAGGAGAACGCCTTGTAGTACGGCGACGCCCAGCCCGCGTAGCCGTCCGTGGTCGGGTAGAGGTAGTACCGGCCGTTGATGTTCGTGATGTGCGGGTCGGCGAACAGACCGGGGATCACCGGACCCCTGGTGGTCTTCGGCGTCCACGGCGCGGTGAGGCGGAACGAGCTGTCGGCGCGGAACGTCGCCGTGTCCTGCGCGACGTCCACCCACAGCTCGAAGTTCCGGTGCCGCACCCGTCGGTCCGGGTGGTTCACGGGCGCGAGGGCTACCGAGCCGGCGACCGACCCGGCGACGGCGCAGAACGTCGCGTCGGCCCGGAACGTCGCGTCACCGGTGTTGGTCTCCAGCCGCACGCGCCAGTCCAGGTGTCGCAGGAACTGGCCGTTGCGGGCCTGGAAGGAGTAGCACGACGGCGAGGCCAGCCCGTTGACCACGGTGAACGTGGCGTCGGACTTCACCTGTGCCGTGCTGCCGGACGTCACGGCGTCCAGCCGGCCCAGGTAGTCCTGGTGCCGGACGTACCGGCCGGGGAAGTTGACCGACTCCAACGACCGCGCGCCGGTCGGCAGCTCGGCCGCGCTCGCGGGCGTCGCGGACAGCAGGAGCGCGGCGAAGGTGGTGAGGCACAGCACCGCGGAAGTGCGCGTTCGCCGACGCATGATCACTCCGATCTCTTCGGGGTGGGTGCGGCCACCCCACGTCGGGACGGGGGAGTGCGTCGATGTGACCGCGGCCACGCGATGTGAACGCTAACAGCCAACGGTGATGATGCTCAAGATGAACTCAGCGTGACGAGGCCGGTGATCCAATTGCGCCGATCGAGCTGCGACGTCAAGGTCTGTTATCGCTCACACGCCACGACGGGCTCAGCGAGGTGCGTACCTGCCGTGAGCTCACCGGGTTACGACGACCACCACGAGAAACCGTCGTCGGCACGCCCCGGCCCGTCCACGGGAGCGTTGTGGACGGGCGCGTCCGCAGGAGCGTTCACGGGAGCGTTGTGCGCGGGGGCGTTCACAGGGGCGTTGCGGACGGGACCGCTTACGGGTGCATTGCGCACAGGGGTCTGCACAGGGGCCTGCACGGGGGCATTGCGCACGGGGGCCTGCACGGGCGCGTTGCGCGCGGGGGCCTGCACAGGAGCGTTGTGCGCGGGACCGTCGGGGAGGGGCCGCCGCTCGGCGTCAACCCGCGCCACGGCCACCGCCTCCGCCACGGTGGCGCACAGCCCCAGCAGCCGGTCCACCTCGCTCATGCGCATCGGCCGCACCACCGTGCGCTGCCCGGCCGCGACGGCGAAGCCGACACCCAGCTCCCTCGCCCGCTCCCGCACCTCGACCAGGACCGCGATGCCCATCGACCCGAGGAACGCCACCCCGGCCAGGTCGACCACCAGCGCCGAGGTGGCGCCGTCGAGGCAGGCGAACAGCTCCTGGCGCACCTGGCGGTACGTGTCGGTGTCGATCTCGCCGTGCACCTCCACGAACGCCACGCCCCGGCGCCGGGCGACCTTCACCGTCACCGCCGCCTGATCGACATTCCCGTCCACGCTGCTCCCTCATCCACCGCGGGCACACACGGGTGTCACGCCGTCCGTTCCGTAGTCACCCGGCACCTGTTACCCAACCCCGGCCCGCTCGACACATCGTCCACCACGGGACGACGATCGGATCGGTCCGCAACGGTCGGGCGCGGGCGGGTCGCGGCGCGCGAGAGTCGACGGCGGAAGGAGGCCTCGTGATCTCGGCACTCAACCGGCTGGTCGACCTGGTCGAGGACCATCTCGTGGAGGAGGTGGACGTCGACGGCCTGGCCAAGGCGCTCGGCACGACCGAGTACCACCTGCGGCGGATGTTCTCGTCGCTGGCCGGCATGCCGCTGTCGGAGTACGTGCGCCGACGCCGCATGACCCTCGCCGCCGCCGACGTGGTGCGCGGCGGGGACGACCTGCTCGGCATCGCGGTGCGGCACGGGTACGGCTCGGCGGAGGCGTTCGGACGCGCCTTCCGGGCGGTCCACGGCGCCGGCCCCGGTGACGTCCGCCGCGACGGAGGCCCCCTTCTCGCACAACCACGCCTCAGGTTCCGCCTGACCGTCGAAGGGAGCACTCCCATGCGCACCCGCCTCGTCGACCGCCCCGCGTTCCGGCTGGTCGGCCACGCGGCCCGCGTCCCGCTGGTCCACCGCGGCGTCAACCCGCACATCCAGCGGCACATCGCCGGCCTGCCGCCGGAGGAGCACGTCCGGCTCAAGGCGCTGGGCGACGCCGAACCGGCCGGCCTGCTGCAGGTCTGCGACGACGTCGACCCGGACGCCCGGGAGGGCAGCGAGCTGACCTACCTGCACGGCGTCGCCGTCTCCGGCGACACCCCGACCCCCGGCGACCTCGACGCCATCGAGGCGCCGGAGGGCACGTGGGCGGTCTTCCGGACCGACGGCCCCTACCCGGACGCCCTGCAGAGCACGTGGGCGGCCACCGCGACCGAGTGGTTCCCGTCCAACCCGTGGCGGCTGCGACCCGGTCCTTCCGTCGTCGCCGTGCTCGACCGCGCCGACGACTTCGGCACCGCCACGTGCGAGCTGTGGCTCCCGGTCGAGCCGGCGTGACCGTCCGTCCGTGAACCGTGACGCGCTGGTTCCGGCCGCCTCCCCGTCATGCGGCGGGGAGGCGGCCGGACCGGGCCGTCCCGTGACCGGCCGGGCTTCCCGTTGCTCCGCCCGTGGCCGTCGCAGGTACCATCTCTCGTGAGGGACGTCGACGACACGCGACGCGACCGTCCCCCTGTTGAGCCCCCGAGCCGCCTCCGGTCACGCCGTGCGGGTGTCGCGTTGTCGCCCTCGTACGCTGCGGCGAGCTCTCCGAACGTCGCTGTGGTGGCACTTCCGGGGAAGTGGTGAGGTAGTAGAGATGCGCAGGTCCGGCCTGGTGGAACACGTGCGCGGATTCGGTCCACACGACCACGTGTGCTGGCGGTACGGCGACGTCCGCGAGTTCCGCGATCGCGCCCGCGAGTTCCTGTCCGAGGGGCTCGCCGCGGGGTACCGCGTCCGCTACACCGGCCCCGGTGACGTCGAGGCGCTGGTCCGCCACCTGGACGGGGTGGCGGGCGTCGACGAGGCGCTGCGGACCGGCGCCGCGCACGTCGACCCGCTGGACGCCTCCTACCCGAGCGGCGCGGTGGTCGACCCCGTCACGCAGGTGCGGGCGTACGCCGAGGCGACCGAGGCCGCCCTGGCCGCCGGGTACGCCGGGTTGCGGGTCGCCGCGGACTGCACGCCGCTGGTGCGCACGCCCGAGCAGCTGGCCGCCTTCGCCCGCTACGAGCACCGGATCGACCACTACATGGCAGACCAGCCGTTCTCGGCGATGTGCGCCTACTCCGGCGCGGAGGTGGACGACCGCGCCTTCGCGCAGGTCGCGTGCATGCACCCCAACTCCAACACGCCGTCCCCCGGCTTCCGGCTGCACGCCGCCGACGACCGGTTCACCGCCCTCGCGGGCGAGCTGGACCCGACCAACGGCGACCTGTTCACCCTGGCGCTCGAACGGGCCGACCTCCGCCCCCGCGGCGGACGGCTGGTGTTCGACGCCACCGACCTCACCTTCGTCGACCACCGCAGCCTGTTGCACCTGTCCGGGCACGCCGCCGACCGGGGCGCGTCCGTCGTGCTGCGCGCGTCCTGGCCGGGCGTGGCGACCCTGGTGGACCTGCTCGACCTCTCCAACGTCCGAGTGGAGCGCGCCGCGTGATGATCACCGAGATCCCGCCGCGGGGTGATTTCGTCCACCCCGCGGTGTTCTACGCCTCCGACGAGGAGTACCTGGACCTGCTCGTGCCCTTCGTCAAGGACGGCGTGGCGTTGGGCCACCCGGTCGCCGCGGCCGTGCCGGGCGACCGGCTGAGGCTGCTGCGCGACGCCCTGGGCGACGTGACGGACGAGGTGCTGCTGCTCGACATGGAGGTCGAGGGCCGCAACCCGGGCCGGATCATCCCCGCCGTGCTGCGCCGGTTCGCCGACAGGCACTCAGGCAAGCACGTCCGGATCATCGGCGAGCCGATCTGGGCCGGGCGCAGCGAGGTCGAGTACCCGGCGTGCGCGCAGCACGAGGCGCTGATCAACCTGGCCTTCGCCGGGCGCGACGTCACCATCGCGTGCCCGTACGACGTCACCGCGCTCGACGAGCACGTGCTGACCGACGCGCTGGCCACCCACCCGTTGGTGTGGGAGACCGGCCGCCACTACGACAGCGACCACTACGCGCCCGACGCCGTCGTGAGCCGGTACAACCTGTCCCTCGACACCGCCGCGACCGCCGCCACGCTGGAGGTCGCGACCACCGCCGACCTGCGCGGGGCCCGCCGGTTCGCCACCGACCAGGGGCAGCACCTCGGGCTGTCCGCCGACCGGGCGGCCGACCTCGCGCTGATCACCACGGAACTGGTGGTCAACAGCCTCCGCCACGGCGGCGGCGCGTGCGTGGTGAGCGTCTGGCAGGACGGCGCCCACCTCGTCTGCACCGTGCGGGACGCCGGCTACCTGGCCGACCCGCTCGCCGGCCGCCGCCCCGCCCCGCCCACTCAGGAAGGCGGCCGCGGCCTGCTGATGATCAACCAGCTGGCGGACCTGGTCCGCGTCCACACCACCCCGCTCGGCACGACCACGCACGCCTTCCTGCGCATCGACGCCTAGGTCGCCGGCGGCCCGCGCGGCCGAGCGCGGGCCAGAGGTGTGGGCCAGGGGGTGTGGCCGGAAGGCGCGGTCAGTGGCGAGGTCAGGGGCGCAGCAGGTAGCCGAGCAGCTTGCGGCGCTCGCCGGCGTTGTCGGGCCGCGGGCTGAACACCGCGTCGAGCAGCGGCAACACCTGGTCGCGGGCCTCGCGGGTGCGCATGACCCGCTTCCACAGCGCCAGGTTGACGGCGTAGCGCCACCTCGGGGTGTCGGCCAGCCGCAGGACGTTGACGACGTTGTCGCGGGTCTTGGCCGGCAGCGCGCTCACGTCCTCGGGCGTGGTGAGCAGCGACTCGGGCAGCACGTCGAGGCCGTGCGCGGTCATGAAGGCGAAGTCGGTCGGCCAGGCCGCGGCCCACAGGTAGTCGACCATCCGGCACCAGCCGCGCAGGAACCTGACCTCCAGGGCCGGCCACGGTCCGCCGTCGACGTCGGCGATCGCGTCGACCACGACGTCCAGGCACGTCTTGTGCGCTTTCCACAGCGCGAGGCGCGCCGGTTCGGGGTCCACCGGCCCGCTGCCGCCCACCAGGGCGAAATAGGCCCGCCAGTCGGCGACCGCCGGCGCGAGCTCGTCCGGCACGGCCCCACCCGACACGTACCGGAAGCGGGAGCGGGTCTGCGGGTCGGCGACCGGCAGGGCCGGGACCACGCCGGCCTCCCCGGCCGCCAGCCACGGGATGACGCTCAGCGTGTAGTTGCCGTAGCCCCACGGCGCGTCCGGGTCGATCCACCCGTCCAACCGGGTGTGCTCGCCGAGCCGACCGGTGCGGAACTGCCACTGGTGCTGGAACATCAGGCCCCACAGCGGGTTGTGCCTGTTGTCGGCCCCGAACCGGTCGGCCGGGTTGGTGTTGTTGATCATCATCCGGTAGGCGGCCATCCGCTGCTCGAAGCGGAACGGGTCGAACGCCTCGGCCAGGTCCTCCGCCGTCGTCCAGACCGGGTACAGGTCCAGGGCCGCCAGCTCGTCGGGGTGGGCCATGACCAGAAGTGTCCGGGAGGTCACCGTCGGTGTCCAACGCAAGCCCGTGTCGTCACAGCACCAGGGCGACCGCCGACAGGCACGCGACGGTGACCAGGACACCGACCGCCCGAGACAGCCGGTCGAGGCCGACCGGGCGGCGCTGTCGTCCGCGGTTGCCCTGCCACACGGCCACGACGGCGACCACCGCGATCAGCACGCCGGGCACCACCCGCACGCCCCACCCCCCGCGGGCCGCCGCGTGGAGCAGGAACATCGAGCACGCCGCCGCGCTGAACGCCGTGCGCCGCCAGGCCAGGTCGGTGCGCTCGGGTTGCAGGCCGGGATCGCGCGGGTCGCTCACCCGAGGACCACCAGGACGCCCGCCGTCACCGTCACGACCAGCACCCCGACCGCGAGCACGATCATCACCCGGCTGGTCGGCAACGGCTGCCCGGCCCGCATCGCCCGCTGCACCGCGCGCCACCGGGGGTAGCTGCTCGCCGCGAGCACGGTGGCCAGCGCGATGCACATCAGCCCGAGCAGCAGCGTCGCGCCGGGGAACGCGAACGGCGGCACCAGCTGCCTCACCGCCACGCCGCCCGCCAGCAGGCCCAGCGCCGTGCGCAACCACGCCAGGAACGTCCGCTCGTTGGCCAACGTGAACCGGTAGTCCGGCTCACGGTCCGCCGACGACCGCTCCGGCTCGCCGCCCATCAGCCCTCCGCGCGTACCAGGGCGACCGCCCTGGTGGCGGCCCACGCGGGCAAGCTAACCGCATCCGGCTCGGCGCGGCGCGTCCCCGACCGGGGAGTGCTCAGGAACGCGCGCCCTCGGCCTCCGGCTGACCCGCGGCAGTGGCGCGGCGGGCGCCGACGAGCAGCAGGACGATCGCCACCAGGAGGATCGGCCACGGCGTCAGGAACAGGATCACGGCGTCGACCACGGTCAGGACGCCGAGCGTCCAGGCGATGAACGGCGGCGGCGTGATGCCCCGGCGGTCCATCCACAGCACGATCAGACCGATGACGACGACCGGCGGGCCGAAGCTGTCGAGGCTGAGCCACAGGGCGCTGTTGGCCGGGCTCATGTCGGCGAGGTCGTCGTGCCACAGCTCCCCGCTGAACCACGCCCCGGCGTGACGCGCGGCCCCCACCACGAACAGCGCCCCGAGCGTGTGCGCGGCGGCGTAGACCACCATGATCCAACCGGCGATCTTGATCATCGGATTGCCCCCGTTGTACGGTCGCGTACAACGGGAGCGTCCCATACTGTGCGGCACCGTACAACCGGATCACCAAACGAGGAGGCCCACCTCATGGGGGCGTTGCGGACACCGCGTGAGATGTGGGTCGAGGAAGGGCTCCGGGCGCTGGCCGCGGGCGGTGTGGACGCGGTGCGCGTCGAGGCGTTGGCCAAGGCGCTCGGCGTGACCAAGGGCGGGTTCTACGGCTACTTCGCCGACCGCGGCGCTCTGCTGACGGAGATGCTGGACGTCTGGGAGCGCGAGAGCACCGACGACGTCCTCGAACGGATCGAGCGGGAGAGCGACGACGTGCTCGACCGGGTCCGGCTGGCCGGGCAGCTCACGTTCTCCGGCGACCGCCTGCTCCCGATCGACCTGGCCATCCGCGACTGGGCCCGCCGCGACCCGGAGGTCGCCGAACGCCTGCGCCGCGTGGACAACCGGCGCATGCAGCTGCTCCGCGACGCCATCGGCACGTTCTGCGCCGACCCCGACGAGGTCGAGGCGCGCAGCCTGCTCGCCTTCTGCATGGCGATCGGCAGCCACTTCCTCGCCGCCGACCACCCCGGGCGCAGTCGCGCCGAGGTGAGGGCGCGCGCCGGCGCCCTCCTCCTCAACCGCGCGCCCGACGAGGCGTGACCGAGTTCGTCGACCGGCGTTGGGGCTCCGCCCCCGCCCGAAAGGGACGAGCGGAGTGTCCTTTCCGGACTTCGCGCCCTTGCGGTCCTGAGTGGACCGCGCGGAGTTCTGAAGCCACCTTGCGCAGTCATTTCAGGGCTGCGGCTACCGGAAAGGGCATCCCGACTCAACTAACGTTCTACGGAGAGTGATCAATCGGTAACGCGGCGGCGGGGTGTCGCGATGTGCCCGGTGTGGGTGCGGCCCGACCTCGCGGGCTGTCCGCTGCCGAGGAGGTTCGGGATGAACGGGATGAAGGTCGCGTCACGGGTTGCCGCCGCCTGCCTGGTGGCGTTCGCGACGCTGTTCGGCGTGGTGTCGACGGCTCACGCGGAGGCCGGGCAGACGTGCCTCGTCAACGAGGTGGTGTCCTTCAGCGAGCCGGTGACGAACACCCCGCGAACCGTCACCGTCACCGTCCGGGGGCAGCTCTTCAACTGCGCCGACGGCTCCGCCGCCACCGGCTCCTACAGCGAGACCGCCACGCTGGCGAACTACAGCTGCACCCAGCTCTTCTACCAGGGCAGCGGCACCCGGACCTTCACCTGGACCGACCCGGCCGCCGCGCCGAGCACCTACTCCTACAACAGGACTTCCAGCCGGGTGGGCGCGAACATCGTGATCCTGCTGCTCGGGTCGATCACCTCGGGGACGTTCGCCGCCGAACCGGCGAAGATGCAGCTGACCGCCCTGAACCCGGACCCGATCAGCTGCGCGACCACTGGGGTCTCTCAATTGACCCTCGTGGGTTCCCTGATCATCGGCCTCTGACCAGCGCCGTCGCGCTTCGGGCACTGATCAACCTCCCTCGATCGGGTGGTGTTAATGGTCACGGAAGTGTGAGCCGCCGCCCGCGGAGGTATGCCTCGTCGGTATGTGCGAGTCCTGATCGGGCACCTCTCGGAGGGAACCTTCTGTGGCTATTTCCGTGAACCTGGACAAGCAGCTGGACAAGGCGTACGAGGAGCTGGAGCTGTCGAAGATCCTCGACGCGCCGGTGGCCGCGCTGGCGGGGGTCAGCGCGGGTGACGCGGAGAAGTTGGCGGCCGCGTTCAACATCAAGACGGTGCGGGACCTCGGCACCAACAAGCAGTTCAAGGTCGCCGCGGCGCTGGTGGCGTTGGAGCAGACCTCCAAGTAGCGACCGATCGCCACGCGGGGCCGGCCGGTTCGGTCGGCCCCGCGTCGGCGTGCCCGCCGCACCTAGTTGACAAATCACCTAGGTGAGTTGTCTACTACTCACCATGGTCCTGTCCCGCCTCATCCTGGGGCTGCTCTCCCTGGCGCCGATGACCGGCTACGACCTCAAGCGGCACTTCGACTCGACCGTGGGCCACTTCTGGGCGGCCGACAAGGCGCAGATCTACCGCACCCTCGCCACCCTCGTCGCCGAGGGCTTCGCGGAGGTCGAGACGGTGGCCGGGTCGGGCGCGCCGGACCGCCAGGAGCACCGCATCACCGCCGCCGGACGGGCGGCGCTCGCCGCGTGGCTCGCGAGCGAGCCGGAGCGCCACGTCGAGCGCGACCCGTTCCTCGCCAGGGTCTTCTTCGGCTCGGGCCTCGACGACGACGCCCTCCGCGCGCTGTTCGCGCGGCGTCGCGAGGAGGTCCGGACGCGGCTGGACGAGTTGGAGCGGACGCGGGCCGGGTTCGCGGCGCGCGATCGCGCCGCCCGGTTGCGCCTCGCCACGCTGGACAACGGCATCGTGCACCTGCGCACCGAGCTGAGGTGGCTCGACGCGGCCGAGGAGGAGATCACGTGAGCGGCTTCCCCGAGGTGCACCGGCCCGACCACGACGCGGTGAACCGCCCGCTGGTGCTGCTGCACGGGGGCAACGTCGCGAACTGGATGTGGGAGCCGCAGCTGGCCGCGCTCACCGACCGCGTGGTGATCACACCGGACCTGCCGGGCTTCGGCGAGCGCGTGCGCGAGGACTGGCGAGGGCTGGACGCGGCGGCCGACGACGTCGTGGCACGGGTGACCGACCACGGCGTGGACGGTCCGTTCGACCTCGTCGGGCTCTCCCTGGGCGCGTTGACCGCGTTGCGCGTCCTGGCGCGGCACCCGGACCGCGTGCGCTCGGGGTTCGTCACCGGCGCGCCGCTCACGCCGGTCGGCCTCGGCGTGCGCCTGATCTGCCGCGTGCAACTGGCCTTCTGGCGGGCGCCGTGGTTCTGGCGCGGCCAGGCGGTGGCGTTCGGGCTCCCGGAGGACGCGCGCGCCCGGTACGTCTCGCACGGCCTGTCGGTGCGCCGCGAAACCATGGCCGCGATGAGCGCCGAGGTGTTCGCGGGCGGCGTTCCGCCGACCCTGCACCGCTACACCGGCCCGCTGCTCGCGATCGCGGGCGAGAAGGAATCCGCGGGTGTGCGCGACTCCCTGGCGTCCATCGCCCAGGCGGCGCCGCAGGCGCGGCTGCGGCTCGCGCCGGGGGTGCACCACATCTGGAACGTCGAGGACGTCGTCCTGTTCAACGACGTGCTGCGCTCCTGGCTGGGCGGAACCGTCGACCCGCGTCTCATCCCGGCGGCTTCGAGGGGTGCCGCCGTGATGCGAACCGGTGCCCGACGGTGACGGGCACGGCGAGGAGCGCCGGTCCGGGTGGGCGACGGCTTGCCGGGAAGGGGGTTCAGCGGAACGAGGGTCGGTGGCACGTCGCCCCGCGGGGAGGCCCTAACGGCCGGTGGCGGTGAGGATGGCCGAGGCGATCGCCTCGTGGCCGGCGGGGGTCGGGTGGACGTCGGTGTGGTCGCAGAAGTACGTCAGCGCGCACACCTTGGCCACCGGGGTGGGGATCTGGCCGTAGGTCGGGTCCTGGGTCATCTCCGTCAACGGCCCGTAGCCGCCGGTGGTGGCGGTGACGTCGACGAACTTCGCGCCGACCTTCTCGTACTCGGACTTGAGGGCGGCGTTGAAGAAGTCGCGGAACAACGACACCGACAGGCGGGCCAGGCCCTGGCCGTTCGGGAACGCCGGGGACACCCACGCGCCCAGGAACACGTCCGGGTAGGTCAGGCTCACGATCGGGGCGTCGCCGGCGGCTTCGCGCAGGGCCGGCAGGGTGGCGGCCAGGTTGGCCCGGACGTCGGCCACGGCCTGGGACGCGCAGCCCAGCGGGTCCTGCGACCGGGCGCACGGCGCCAGGTCGTTGCCGCCGATCACGACGGTCACCAGGCCGACCCGTCCCTGGTGCTCGCGCAGCGTGCGCACGGCGGCGTCGAGCTGGGTGAGGCCGGCGAGGTCGGGCGCGTCCGGACCGCGGTTGCCGGGGGCGCACCCCGGTTCCGCCCTCAGCTGCGCGGACGTCGCGCCGCTGCACGCCAGGTTGATCAGCCGCAGGTCCGACCGCTCGGCGACGAGGTAGGCGAACCCGTCGCGGCCGGTGCCCGCGGGCACGTTCGCCGGCCGGTAGCCCGTGGCGTAGGAGTCGCCCAACGACACGTGCACGCGCTGGGCGGGCGGTTCGCCCGTGGCGGACGACGGCGCGGGTGGAGGCGCAGTCGGCGCTCCGGTGCACGCTCCGAGGGCCACCGCCAGCGCCCCGACCAGTGCGAACCGCCGAAGTCCCGGCACGGTGACCCCTTCCCGCCGTCGTGATCCCCGCGGTCCAGGCTACAGCGGGCGGCAGCGGATCACCGGACGTCCACTGTGGACGGACCGCCGCATCCCCGTCCGTGCCCGCGGCGACGCGGGGTGTCGCCGAAGCTGACGGCAGGCCTGCCGCGACGCGTCACCGCACGACCGGCAGGCGCACGGTGACGTCGCGCAGCACCATCGCGCCCGGCGTGCGGCTCCCGTGCAGGACGAACATGTCCGAGACCGGGCTCACGGTGAGGAAGAGCGACTGACCCGCCGGGACGGTGGCGGCGACGGACGGCAGTTCGATCGTCCGGCGGGCGGCCAGGTTCAGGCCCTCCTCGCGGTGGGGGAGGACGTTGTTCTGGATCACCTTCGCGTCCAGCGGGGACGTGCCGACGCTCAGCGCGAAGAACGCGCGGCTGTCCAGGCCGAGCGCGGTGACCACGGCGTTCAGCGTCGGCGAGCCCGCGACGGTGAGGGGGCCGTCCGCGATCTTGACCGCCTGCGGCACGCCGACGGCCGCGGTGGTGGCGATGTCCGGCAGGGCGGCGGTCGTGTTCGGCGCCACGGAGTCCACGGTGACGCAACCGCCCTCGGCGGTCATCAGGTGGTAGCGGCCGTGGCCGGTCAGCGTGCGCGGCGCGCCCAGCAGGTTCTCCGCGAGGAAGCGCAGTTCCAGCTCGTGGTAACCGGCGCCGCCCAGCCGGGCGGAGCAGGCGTCGCCGGCCACCGCGTGCCCGGCGGGCAGGACGCTCGGCAGGGCGTGGCCGCCGTTGTAGCCGACCAGCAGGCTCTTCGCGCGGGCGCGGGAGGTCAGCGCGCGGTCGAAGTTGTCGATCGCCTGGTCCAGCGGGAACAGGTTGTCGCTGACGCCCTGGCGCAGCAGCACGGGGACGTCCAGCCGGCGTCCGGCGGCGACGTGGTGCGCGGGGCCGTTGTCGCGGAAGAACTCGTCCATCGCGGCCGGCCAGTCGCCGGTGACCAGCCCTTCGGCGTAGCCGGCGGTGACCGTCGACGTGTGCGCGGTCGGCGCGGCGGCGAACAGTGCGGTCACCCACGTCGTGCGGACGACCTCGCGCGGGGCGAGGCTGTCGTTGAGCGAGTGCCACGTGATCTGCGGTGCGAGCGCGTCGAACCGGGTCCGGCCGGTCTTCATGATCTCGGTGAACGCGCCGGCGAACTGGTAGCCGCCGCCGTAGGAGCCGCCGATCGCGCCGAGGACCGGGTCGTCCGGCCCGGTCTCGCGCACCCAGTCCAGCGACGCGACGTGGTCGATCACCCGGATGACGTCCTCGCCCTCGAACGCCGGATCCTCCACGTGCGCCTTGCCGCCGCTCTCGCCGAACCCGCGCTGGTCGATGCTGACCACCCCGAACCCGGCGTCGAGGTACCGCTGGAACGAGCCGGGCGCGGACGTGCGCGTGCCGCCCCAGCCGTGGCTGTGCAGCAGCACCGGCACCCGGTTGTCCCGCGAGGCGGCGGCGGGCTTGAACACGCTGACGCAGATCTCCACCGGGCCCGGCTCCAGCGGATCGGTCTCCGGCACGCTCGCGACGCAGGTGTTCACCGGCGCGGGGTGGTCGGCGCTCGCCGCGGTCGGAGCGGTCACGGCGGCCAGCGCCGTCGCCAGCGAGACGGCCGCCGCGGCGAGTGCGGTCTTCCTGCGCATCGGGTTCCTCCGGTCGTCGGCGTGCGGGGCAGGCAGCCGATCTAACGACGGAGCCCGCGGATCGTTGCTCCGCTCGCCCCACGACGGCCGTGCGGCCCTCCGGCCGCACGAGCAGTGACGTCGAGGGGGCCGACTCGGTGATGTGTCAGGACGTGAGGGCCTGGGTGATCACGTCCAGCGCCGGTCGCGGCGGGGTCGGCAGGAGTCCGGCCAGGTCACCGCCGGTGGCGTCCAGCAGACCCGCGCCGATGTTGGCGAACATCGAGAGCGTGTGCGCCACCTGGTACGGCTCCAGCCTGGCGGCGACGAGCGCGGGACGGGTCCGCGCAAGCGACGCGGGCTCGTAGGCGACGGGGCGGCCGAGGGACCGGGTGAGGGCCGCGGCGATGTCGTCCCCGCCGACGGCGGTGGCTCCGACCAGGTCGTACGTGCGCCCGGCGTGCCGGCCGGGCCGTCCGGCGGACAGGTCGGCCCACGTCTCCGCCGCGACGCGGGCCGCCACGTCGGCGAGGTCTTCCCTGGCCACGACCGACACCCGGCCCCGTCCCAGGGGCGCGGTGAACACGCCGGTGGCGGCGGCGGGTCCGGCGGCGTCGAGCGCCAGGCCGGCCGGGATCTCCGCGTACAGGCCGTTGCGCAGCACGGTGACGTCGAACGGGGCCGCGGCGAGCCGGGCCTCGGTCCAGCGGTGGGCCAGGGCGATGCTCAGTTGGTCACCCGAACCGGTGAGGCTGGTGTAGATCACGTGCCGGACGCCCGCCGCCGCGGCCGCGTCGACCACGGCGCCGTGGCGGGCCAGGACCACGTCGTCCTCGGCGTACCCGGCGGAGACGAACACGAGCACCCGGACGTCGCCGAAACCGCCGACCAGGGTCGACGGGTCGTCGAAGTCGATCCGGCGGGCCGTGCCGACGGCCGCGCGGGTGCCCGCCACGACGTCGAGGCCGGCGGCGACGAGCCGGTCGTGGACCAGACCGCCGAGCGCGCCCGAGAAACCGGTCACCAAGATCATGGAATACCCCTTGAATCGTCTGGGTTGGACGACCACAGGGTCGTGATCACGGGCCGGGACCGTAAGGGGGCACTACCGTGTCTGTCGCGCACACCGGGGTAACCCCGCAGGTCGGCGGTGCCGAGCCGGTCGGGCCGTGTGGCGAGGACGACTGCGGCGTCCGCGACGTCCTCGACCGGCTCGGCGACAAGTGGACGGTGCTGGTCGTCGTGGAGCTGGCCAAGGGCACCCGCCGCTACCGCGAGCTCCAGCGGGCGATCCCCGGCATCTCGCAGCGGATGCTCACCGTGACCACGCGCCGGCTCTGGCGCGACGGCTTGGTCGAGCGGACGGTGCACCCGACCATCCCGCCGCAGGTGGAGTACGCGCTCACCGACGTCGGCCGCAGCCTCGCGGTGACGATCGCCGGCCTCGCCGACTGGTCCCGCGACCACAAGGACGCCATGGACGCGGCGCGGCGGCGGTGGGACGCCGAGCACCCCGACGAGACCGGCCGCTGACCTGTCCGCCGGTCGCCCGGGGCGGCCGTGCCATGCTGGGGCGGGCAACGCATCCGGGGGTGTGCATGGCGTCGAAGCGCAAGGGCGGTATCGCCCCGTACGTGGCCCTGCTGCTGGCCGTGATCATCTTCGTGCCGGCGGTGCGCGAGGTCGTCGCCGACCTGCTCGGACCGCTGGTCGACCTGCTCGGGGACGTCAACCCGTTCGGCGGGTGAGCCCACCGCTCCGCCGGGCGTAGCGCGGTGCCGGGCGAGGCGCGTTCAGTCCGGCGCCGGAGCCTGCCGAAGCGGTGCACCGGCCCGCGGCACGCTGGACCGGGTGATCGAGGGCGCTCGCCGAACCCCTCCCCGCCGGGACGCCCGCCGTCACCGGCGACCGCCAGGCGGGGTGACGCCTGTTCGACGCGGTGCGGCTCCCGGCGTTCTGACCGGCGGCCCGGTCGACGGGCCACCGGCCGGCGCTCCCGCGGCGGCGTGCAACGGATCGGCGCGCCGGATGCGTTGGGGGGTTGGCCTGTTCGACCTGTCGCAGGAGTGTCAGTGACCTTCGAGGAGTTCGTCGCCCTACGGCTCGGTGCGCTGATCCGGTACGCCACCGTCGTGACGTGGGACCGGTACCTGGCCGAGGACATCACGCAGGACGTCCTCGTCCGAGCGCAAGCCAGGTGGTCGAGGATCGGGAAGCTCGACGCGCCGGAGCAGTACGTCAAGCGCATGGTGCTCAACGAGTTCCTGTCGTGGCGACGGCGCAAGGCGGCGCAACTGGTGCTGCTGCCGAAGGAGACCTTGGAGGGCGTGGCGCCCCACGTCCCCGACCGCACCAACGCCGTCGACGACCGCGACCTCACGCGCCGGCTCATCGCGGGGCTGCCGCCGAAGCAGCGGGCGGCGATCGCGCTGCGGTACTACGAGGACCTGTCCGACGAGCAGATCGCCGACTTGCTCGGCTGCCGAACCGGAACCGTCCGCAGTTATCTCTCACGAGGGCTGGCCGCGCTGCGCGCCGCGCTGCCCGCCGATCGGGTCAGGATCTAGAGGAGTGCAGGTGAACAACGACATCGAAGACCTGGTCCGGGACGCCGTGCGCCGCCAGGAAGAGCTGGCCGTGGACCCGGACCGCGTCCGGGCCGCGCTGCCCGCGCGTGCCGCCCGCCAGACCCGCGCGCACCGCACCAGGGCGATCGCCGTCGCCGCCGCGGCCTTCGTGGCGGTCGCCGTCGCCGTGCCGGTCGTCGTCCTGCGGGACTCCGGGAGTGACGCCGGGCCGGCCGCGTCGCTCAGCACGCCGCCCACCACCGTGCCGACGGCCGGTGCCGCGCCCCCGCCGGACTCGGCGACGTTCCCGTTGCGCTACCGGCCGACCTGGCTGCCGCCGGGGGTGTCCGAGCGGTCCCGCAGCGTCCCGCTCACGAGCGGACCCGACGCCAAGGCGAGCACGGTGCGGATCTGGCAGCCCCCGTCGGCGGGGGAGGAGAACCTGGGCCTGTACGCCTACGCCTCGCCCGAGGGCAGCGAGCCGAAGGCCCCGCCCGTGGTGAACCCCGGAAGCGGCGCTGTGGTGCGCGACCGCGAGGTCGACATCAACGGCAAGCCCGGCCGCTACGACGGCGACGCCACCGTGACGTGGCGGGTCGACGCGAACACCAAGCTCATGCTCGTCGCGCCGGGGCTGGGGCTGTCCGAGGAGGACCTGCTCCGCGTCGCCCGCTCGGTCGAGCCGGACGACGCGCGGGTGCACGTGCCGCTGCGCACCGGTCCGCTGCCGGCCGGCGTGGTCACGCACTTCGCGAACGTGGAGGGCACGTCGCCGACCTCCTGGGAGGCGAGCGTCTTCGCGGACCGGCCGTTCGACGCCTACGTCCACGTGGAGGTCGCCACGCTGGACCGCGGCGCCGACGCCGGCGGCGAGACCGTCACCGTCCGCGGGCGCACCGGCCACCTGGCCACACCCGTCGGCGACACGTCCACGCAGGCGGGGTACCGGACCGACTGGGTGCTCACGGTCGACCTCGGTGACGGTCGCCGGCTCACCGTGCGGGCGGGGTCGGGGTTGGGGGCGGCGGGTCCGGCGCTGACGCGGGCAGAGGTGATCGCGATCGCCGAGCAGGCCGAAGTGGACGCGAACCCCGATCTGGGCTGGCTCGGCGGCTGAGGACCGGCGGGGTCCGCCGAACGGCCCGAGGCCAGGTCGACGTCCGCCCGTCGACCTGGTCTCACCCGTCCCCGCGGGTCAGCCGAGCCGACCCGGTTGGCCCGAGTGGCCCGAGTGGTCCGGTTGGCCGAGTTGGCCGACCAGCACCCGCAACGCCGAGCGGACGTGCTCCTCGGCGAAGGTCGTCACCGCCTCGGGGTCGCCGACCTCCAGCAGGCGCACGAGTTCCCGGTGCTCGTCCACCACCACGGCGCGGTAGCCGTGGTAGCCGAGCCGGATGCGGGTCAGCTGGAACAGGTACACCTGGGAGCGCACGGCGTGCCACGCCTCGAGGAGGCGGCGGTTGCCGGCGGCCTGGTAGACGGTGTCGTGGAACTCGACGTCCAGCGCGAGCAGCTCGTCGCTCGGGGCGCTGGCGGCGAGGCGTCGCGACATGGCGTCGACCAGCTCGCCCAGGGCGTCGAGGTCGACGCGGCCGACGGCGCTGCGGGAGGCCAGCCCTTCGAGCGCGGCCCGGACCGAGTAGACCTCTTCCGCGTCCTGCGCGGTCAGGTCGATGACGCGCGTGCCGCGGTGCCAGGCGCTGCGCACCAAGCCCTCCCGCTCCAGCACGGCGAGGCCCTCGCGGACCGAGCCGCGGCTGACGTCGAGGGACGCGGCCAGCTCGACCTCGCGCACCGGCGAGCCGGGCGGGAACACCCCGGCGAAGATCGCTTCCCTGATCCGGTCGGCCGCCTCGTCCGCGAGTCCCCGCCGGTCGGCCTTGCGCAGCTGCATGATGTCGAATGTTGACATCGGCGCGGTCCGGTGGTCAAGGTGAGGGCATGAGACCCGGCTTCCACCTCGCGATCCCCGTCGACGACCTGCCCGCGGCACGCGCGTTCTACGGCGGCGTGCTCAACCTCGAAGAGGGACGTTCCGCCGACGCGTGGGTCGACTGGAACTTCTACGGCCACCAGGTCGTCACGCACGTCGTGCCCGGCGCGCGCGGCGACTCCGGCCACAACCCGGTCGACGGCCACGACGTGCCGGTGCCGCACTTCGGGCTGATCCTGCCGATCCCCGAGTTCCACGCGCTGGCCGACCGGCTGCGCGCCGCCGGCACGGAGTTCGTGGTCGAGCCGTACCTGCGGTTCGCGGGCGAGCCGGGGGAGCAGTGGACGATGTTCTTCCGCGACCCCGCCGGGAACGCGTTGGAGTTCAAGGCTTTCCGCGACGAGTCGCAGGTGTTCGCGAAGTGAGCCGCGGGGTTCTGGTCACCGGCGGCAGCCGGGGCATCGGGGCGGCGATCGCCGACGCGTTCCGCGACCTCGGTGACCGGGTGGTGGCGCTGTCGTCGGCCGACGCCGACCTGGCCGACCCGGACGCCGTCGCGCGCGTGGTCGACTCGGCCGCCGACACCCTCGGCGCGATCGACGTCCTGGTCAACAACGCCGGGCTGGTGGAGCTGGGGTCGTTCGCCGACACCACGTACGAGGAGTGGCAGTCGTTGTGGCGCCGCACGTTCGACGTGAACGTGTTCGGGGCCGCCAACATGTCCTACCGCGTCGCGCGGCACATGGTCGAGCGGGGCGTGCGCGGGCGGATCGTGAACGTCGGCTCGCGCGGCGCTTTCCGCGGCGAACCGGCCATGCCGGCCTACGGCGCGAGCAAGGCGGCGCTGCACTCGATGGGGCAGTCGCTCGCCGTTTCCCTTGCACCGCACGGGATCGCGGTCGCGTCGGTGGCGCCCGGCTTCGTCGCGACCGAGCGGGTGGCCCACATGGTGACCGACGACGTCCGCGCGCAGAGCCCGTTCGGCCGGGTCGCGAAGCCCGAGGAAGTCGCCGCCGCCGTGGTCTACCTCGCCTCGGCGGAGGCGGAATGGGCGTCGGGCGCGGTGCTGGACCTCAACGGCGCGTCCTACTTGCGGACGTAGTGCCGTCGCCGGTTCACGGTGCGCGCCGGCCGACTCGCAATGCGAATGCGGGAAATCGAGTGTCCGGCCGGCCGGCCGCCCGGCGAGAGTCGCGCCGGCCGCACTCGGCGGACCGGGACGGGGTGCCGGCCGAATGGCCGACAGCGGCCCGTCCCGGCCCGACGGCACCATTAGGCGTCCGTATTGTGGAAGGTGAATAATTGAGCGCTGTTCGCCTATTCGCGCTCATCTCATGGTGACCACGGCTTTTCCACCCGACAGGCCGCGGTCGCGCACGAGTCGCAGCACGTCGGCCAGGCGCGACCAGTCCGCGGTGTGCCCCGGCTCGGCCCGCACCCGGCCCGCGGCCACCAGGTCGACCAGCACTTCGAGGTCCGCGCCGTCCGGCTCGGTGTTCAGCCCCGGCCCGAAGCTGTGCACGCGCGCGCCGCCGCCACCGGCGAGGTCGTGCACGTCCACCGGCGTCTTCTCGCCCGAGCTGCTGCCCAGCAGCACCACCGTCCCGCCCGGCGCGACCTGCGACAACGCGGCTGCCAGCACCCGGCCGCCGACCGACTCCAGCACCAGGTCGAACGGCGCGCCGGCGTCCTCCACGCACTCGACCACCTCGGTCGCGCCGAGCGACTTCAGCTCCTTCTCCACCTGCTCGGCCCGGGTGGTCACGGCGCTGACCTCGGCGCCGGACAGGGCGGCGAACTGGAGGTGGAACCGCCCCACGCCGCCGTTCGCGCCGGTCACGAGCACGCGTCGGCCGAGCAGGCTCCCGCCGAGCCGGAGGCTGCGCAACGCGGCCAGGCCGGCCGTCGGCAGTGCCGCGGCCTGCTCCATCGTCACCGAGTGCGGCAGCTCCACCAGCCGTGACGCGTCGACCGCGACCGACTCCGACCAGCCGCCGCCGTCCACCAGTCCGACGACCCGCGCCCCGCGCCGCGGACCCGTGCCGTCCGGCGCGCTGCGCGTGACGACCCCGGCGACGTCACGGCCCGGCCGCCACCCGTGCGGCTGAATGGCGAGCATGCGCAATTCGTCCCGGTTCACGGAGGACGCGTATACGGAGACAATCGCCTGTCTCTCGGTTTGCGCCGGCTGCCCCACCTGGACGAAGGACACCGGCTCGTCGTCGCCCGGGGTGGCGATCACAGCATGCATTGCGACTTGCCAATCTGTAGCAGAGGAGTGGTGTCCGACATTCCAGCTCACATTGACGTTTTCGCCAAGTGGCAATACGTTAACCATGCGATCACCGATCGTTATGACCGCCGCACGGGGGTTAGAGAATCGTGGAACTGCGACAGGTCCAGTACTTCGTCACGCTCGCGGAGGAGTTGCACTTCGGCCGAGCGGCGCAACGATTGTACGTGGTGCAGCCGGCGGTGAGTCAGCAGATCCAACGATTGGAGCGCGAACTCGCGGTCGAGCTATTCGACCGCAGTCGGCGGCAGGTCGTCCTGACCCGGGCGGGCGAGCGTTTCCTGCCCGAGGCGCGCGCCGTGCTGGCGTCGGTGAAACGCGCGGTGGACGCCGTGGCGTGCACCGCCGCGCCCGAGTCGCCCACCCTGCGGCTCGGCACGACCGAGGCGCTGGGGTGGCGGCTGGAGGACGTCCTCGCCCGCTTGCAGGAGGCCGAGCCGCTGGTGCGCGTCAACCTGGTGAGCGTCCCGTGCTGGGCGCGGCTGGACCGGGTGCGCGACGAGCGGCTGGACGCGGCGCTGGTGCGCCTGGTCAAGAGCGCCAAGGGGTTGCGGCTCGTCCCGGTGTGGCGGGAGCGGCTGGCGGCGGTCGTGCCGGCGGACCACGAGCTGGCCGGTCCGTCCGAACTGGACCTCAGCCTGCTGGCGGACCTGCCGCTGCGACTGGTGCCGCGCGAGCGGAACCCGAAGCTCGTCGACTTCGTCGTCAACGCCTGCCGGCGCTCGGGGTTCGAGCCGAAGCTCGGCGCGCCGTTCACCACCCTCCAGGACACGTTCGCGGAGATCGGGGTGGGCGATCCGTCGTGGACGGTGGTCTACGAGGGCGTGGCGGACACCGTCGTGCCGCGCCGGGTGGCCTTCCGCAGGTTGGCCGACCCCCACGTGGAGATCACCACCTCGCTCGCCGTGCGCACCATGACACCGCTGTTGGAACAGCTCGCCGAAGCCTGCCTCGCGGCGGGGGAGGACCGCTGAGCCGGCGGGGGACGGGCCCGCCTGCCGCCGCGGCGCCCGTCGCCGTGCGCGCACCGGGACGTCGGCGGTGGGGGCGGTTGCCGGCGTA
>NZ_JBHTLK010000074.1:0-28715 GCF_042678885.1 Saccharothrix hoggarensis | reverse complement strand
GGCGCCCTGCTCCTGGCCGCCGCGGCGGCCGCGGGCGCCCGCGTGCTGCTAGCCGTGCCGTTCGCGGCGCGCCAGCTCGCCCCAGAACTCCCGTAGCCGCTCGTACCGGACCGCGACCTCCTCGGCGTCACCGGCTTCGAGGGCGTCCACGATCGCGTTGACGTCCGCCGCCGAGCTGTCCTCGAGGAGGTCCTGGTCGTCGATGAGCTGCACGAGACCGCCGTAGTCCAGCTCCACCGCCGAGCCCGGCGCGAAGTGGTCGAGCCAGCGGCCGGTGTCGGCGAGCACCTTCGCCGGGCCCGCCTCGCCCAGGGACGCGGACACCACGCGGTGCGCCCGCGCCACGCGCTGCCGGGCGTCCGCCATGGACACCCGCCAGGACACCTGGCGCTCCGGGTCCTCCCGCGGCGCCAGCACGATCCGCCGGGCCTCCGGCTCGACCAGGGCGAACCACGGCAGCGGCACCGTCCACGTGGTCGAGATGACGTGCACCGCCCCGCCGGTCAGCTCCGCCATCACCGCCGACGCGCGGGAGCGGATCGCCTCGGCCTCCACGGACACGGCCTCGTCCCGCAGGGGTCCGGTGGACGTGGCGAGGAAGCCGACCAGGGCGGCGGCCGAGCGGGCTCGGAGGTCCAGCGGGCACACCAGGGGGCCGGGGCCCACCTCGCCCGGGACCTCGGCGGGGCTGATGGTCATCACGTCGAACGGCGCGTCGGGTGCGACGCTGCCGTCCGACCGCTCACCGGGCAGGAGGCGAGGCGGCCGGGCCAGCTGTGATCGCAACCACAGCTCCCGTTCGCGCTCGCCGACGTCCGCACGGCTCAACACCCCGTTGTCCAGGGCTTTTCGCACCTGATCGGCCAACGGTGCGTCAAGAGCCGACAGCGGTTCGTACACCCTGAGGTAGGCGACGAACGGTCGAGGCACCCGCGCATCCTCCCATGCTGAGATTTGGCGGCACGTGTCACGCCTACCGCGTCGCGGGGAACCCCTTCGACACGGTACGGTAGTTACCAGGAACTAGTTGTCGAGACGAGTGGGGCCGCCGTTCCCCCGGCCGCCCCCGTCCCTGTGCGAGGGGGTCGAGCCATGGGGCGCGGCCGAGCGAAGGCCAAGCAGACCAAGGTGGCGCGGGAGCTCAAATACAGCTCTCACAACATCGACGTCGACGCCTTGCAACGCGAGCTGTCCGGCGGCGAGTCCGCTGCTGGTCGCCGGAGCGAAGAACGCTTCGACGACCCGTCGGACGACGATTACGACGACTACCGTCGCTGACGAATCACACCCGCTGCTGAGGTTGGGCTGCCGGTTTCACCACCGGCAGCCCAACCTTTGCAGCGGGCCCTACAACGCCCTGGCGTACTGCTGAGGCGGGTTGACCTGCACCCCCAACTGCCGTGCCGCGTGCAACGGCCAGTAGGGGTCGCGCAGCGACGCCCGCCCCAGCAGCACCAGGTCGGCTGAGCCGTCGGCGAGGAGTTGTTCTGCCTGCCGGGCGTCGGTGATCATGCCGACGGCCCCGGTGGGCACGTCGGCCTTCCGTCGCACGGTCTCGGCGAACGGCACCTGGTAGCCGGGGCCGACCGGGATGTCCGCCGCGGGCACGTTGCCGCCGGTGGACACGTCGATCAGGTCCGCACCCGCGTCGGCGAGGTCGCGCGCGAGCACGACGCTGTCCTCAGGCGTCCAGCCGCCCTCGACCCAGTCGGTCGCGGAGATGCGCACGAACACCGGCACGTCCTCGCCGACGGCTTCGCGGACGGCGGCGGTGACCTCGCGGGCCAGCCGGGTGCGGTTCTCCAGGGAGCCGCCGTAGGCGTCGGCGCGGTGGTTGCTGAGCGGCGAGAGGAACTCGTGCAGGAGGTAGCCGTGCGCCGCGTGGACCTCGACCACCCGGAACCCGGCCTCGACCGCGCGCCTCGCCGCGGCGGCGAAGTCGGCGACGACCCCCGCGATGCCCTCGACGTCCAGCTCGACCGGCGTCCGGTAGCTCTCGTGGAACGCCTCGGCGCTCGGCGCGACGGGCGTCCAGCCGCCGTCGGCGTCCGCGACCCCGCCGCTGCGCGAGGCGAACGGCGCGTAGGTCGACGCCTTGCGGCCGGCGTGGGCGAGCTGGACGCCGGCGACGGCGCCGCGGGCGTGGATGAAGTCCACGATCGGCCGCCACGACGCGACGTGGGCGTCGTCCCACAGGCCCGTGTCCTCGGGCGAGATGCGGCCGACGGCCTGCACGGCGGTCGCCTCGGTGAGCACGAGGCCCGCGCCGCCGACCGCGCGCGAGCCGAGGTGCACGAGGTGCCACTCGTCCGGGTGGCCGTCCCGCGCGGAGTACTGGCACATCGGGCTGACCGCGATGCGGTTGGGCAGGGTGACGGCGCGGAGGTCCAGCGGGGTGAACAGCATGCTCACACAGGTCTCCTCGGTGTGTTCGGGTACGTCTGCGAGACCCCGGTCGGGTCACCGGGTTCAAGGCCCGGACCGGACCGCTTGTTCCCCGTCGAGACCCGTCCCACGTCGCGGGAGCTGGGGAATTCCATTCGATTCGGTATTGCGCGCGCATTCGCACGTGATCTTCAGTGGGGAGGCGGTGCGCAAAACGCCGAACAAGTGGGCCCCAGTTACGCCCATTCGGGTGTACTGTCCGCAGCACGTTCGGGGAGACCATCACTTGCCGCCCGATGCCGGTCGGCTCATGGGAAGTTCCCGCCGGCCACGACAGTAACAGGATCCACATGCTGCCCATGCCGTCCACGATGACCCCGGATCCAGGGTGGCCCAGCAACAGCCTCCTGGGTCGACTCCGAGACAACACCCGACAAGAGCTGTTGAACATCGGCACGGTCGTGCGGTACGCGGCCGACCGCGAGGTCATAGAACAGGATGCGAAGGACACTCACGTCCTACTCCTGCTCGACGGCGTGGTCAAGGTGCAGACGACCGACGAAACCGGCGACACGGCGCTGCTCGCGATCCGGGTCGCGGGCGACCTCGTCGGCGAGATGGCGGCGCTGGACCAGAAGCCGCGCTCCGCCACCGTCGTGACGTGCGGCGACGTGGTCGCGAAGCTCATCACGAGCGGTGAGCTGATGGGCTTCCTGCACCGGCGCAACGACGTGTTCGTCGAATTGATAGGGATGATCAACGACCGGCTGCGCTGGGCGAACCAGCGCCGGCGGGATTTCCTGTCCCACCCGGCGGCCGAACGGGTGGCCAGGGTGCTGGCCGAATTGGTGCAGACGTACGGGCGCGAAGAGGCCCACGGCTGGACGTTGGGAATTCCCCTGACCAAGGTGGAACTCGCCTCGATCGCCGGGATGAAGCCCAGAACGGCCGAGAAGGCGTTCTCCGATCTGCGCAAAGCGGGGGTGGTGGTCAGTCACCTGAGGCGTGACGTGCTGGTGCCCGATCTGGCGAATCTGCGCAAATTCGCGGGGTTCTGAGCGCGAGACCGCCGTTCTGCGGTTTTCGCGCCGATGTCGTACTCCACAGTGACTGTGTGCGGTTCCCCATCCGTCGAAAGGCCGAACCCATGAGCTTCCAGCGCGGTCTGCTGGTGTGTTGTGACCTGAGGAGCTACGGGTCGGCCGACGACCGGCTCCAGCGCGACCTGCAGGACCAGCTGGTGCGCAGCCTCGACCGGGCGGGCGAGGCCGCCGGCCTGGACCGCTCCGCCTGGCGGCGGCAGGCCAAGGGCGACGAGGAGTGGGCCGTGCTGCCGCCCGCCACGCGCGAGAACGACGTCGTGGACCGGTACGTGCGGGCGCTGAACGCCGAGCTGGCCGCGACCAACGAGTACCGGCTGCCGCACGCCCGCCTCCGGCTGCGGATGGCGATCCACTTCGGCACCACCGTCGAGGGCGCGAACGGCGTCCCCGGCCAGGACGCCGTGCTGGTCAGCAGGCTGCTCAACAGCGAGCCCGCGCACGCGGCGCTGGAGCAGTCGCCAAACGCCGACCTGGTCGTGGTGCTGTCCGACCTGGTGTTCACGTCGCTGGTCGCGGCCGGGTACACCACGCTGCGGGTGGAGGACTTCCGGCGCGTCGAGGTGCGGGTGAAGGCGTTCCACGGCCACGCGTGGATGTGGCTCCCCGGCGGCGACGTGCACGCGCTGGTGCTGGACGACGCACCCGCCGACGTGCCGGCCGCGTCGCTCGCGGAGGCGCCGGCCGCGGTGCCCGCCGCGCCGGTCGACCGCGGGCCGTCGACGGTGAACCAGCACGCGGTGGCGACCGGCGCGTCGACCGTGGTCCAGGCCGGGCGCAACGCCCGCGTGACGACCCAGAACGCCGGGATGATCCAGAACTTCGACCGCAACGACCAGCGCGGTTCACACTACGGCCCGGTCCACCACCGCGACCCGGACGCCAAGGGCTGAAAACCCGAGGCGCCGTCAGAGATAGCGGATCTGCTTCGCTTTACCGGCGGCCACGTCGTCGTGCGCGGCCGTGATTCCGGGGCGGTGCGCGACTTCCGGCACGCCGACTTCCCACCACGCGCCCGCGTCGGTCCACGCGGACGGGTGAGTGCGAATCACGACCACGGCCGGGCGGTGTTCGGTCTTCGCCACCTCGCGGGCTTTGCGGTAGGCGTCGCGAAAACCGCCCAGGTCGTCCACCGGGAACGCCGCGCATCCCATCGCGGCGGCGTGCGCGGCGAAATCGGTGCGCGGCGGTCGGGCGTGCGCGGTCCGCACGTCGTCGTACAGGTTGTTGAACCCGGCGCCGCCCTGGCCGGTCTGCAACCGGTGGATGACGGCGTAGCCGTCGTTGTCGCACACCACCGCCACGAAGCCGTGCCCGGCGAACGCCGCCGAGAACAGCTCGGAGTTCAGCATCAGGTAGGAACCGTCGCCGAGCAGCGAGGTCACCACGCCGTCCGGCCGGGCGATCGCCGCGCCCCACGCGCCGGCCAGCTCGTAGCCCATGCACGAGAAGCCGTACTCGACGTCCATGGTCGCCTCGCCGACCGCGCGCCAGCCGCCGATCAGCTCGCCCGGCAGTCCGCCCGACGCCGTGAGCACGTAGTCGGCCGACCCGGACAGGTCGTTGACCGCGCCCACCACCTGCGCGTACGTCGGCGTGCCCGATGGCGCGCGCAGCCCGTCGACGTACCCGTCCCACTTCGCCCGTTCCTCCGCCGCCCGCGCGGCCCACGCCTCGCCGGCCCGCCACGCGCCCAGCTCGTCGGTCAGCTCGCGCAGGCCCTCGTCGGCGTCCGCGACCACCGACAGCGCGCCGTGCTTGACGGCGTCGAACCGGGCGGCGTTGAGCGAGACGAGCCGGACGCCCGGCGCGAACACCGTCCACGACGCCGTGGTGAAGTCCTGCAGGCGGGTGCCGACGGCCAGCACCACGTCGGCCTCGGCGGCCATGGCGTTCGCCGAGGTGGAGCCGGTGATGCCGAGCGGCCCGGCGTGCAGCGGGTGGTCGTGCGGGACGAGCGTGCGGCCCGCCGTCGTCTCGGTGACCGGGATCGCGTGCCGCTCGGCGAAGCGGATCGCGCGGCCGGCGGCGCGGGAGTACCGGACGCCGCCGCCGAGGACCAGCAACGGCCTGCGGGCCCCGCGGAGGACGTCGGCGGCCGACGCGAGGGCGCGGGTGTCCGGGCGGGGACGCGTCGGGCGGTGGACCACCGGGGCGAACAGCGCCTCGGGGAAGTCGAACGACTCGGCCTGCACGTCCTGCGGCAGCGCGAGCACCGCCGGTCCGCAGTCGGCCGGGTCGGTGAGCACGCGCGTCACCTGCGGCAGGGTGTTGAGCAGCTGCTCGGGCCGGGTGATCCGGTCGAAGTACCGGCTGACCGCCCGGAACGCGTCGTTGACCGTCGTCGTCGGGTCGCCGAAGTGCTCGACCTGCTGCAACACCGGGTCGGGCGCGCGGTTGGCGAACGTGTCGCCGGGCAGCAGGAGCAGCGGCAGCCGGTTGGCGTGCGCGACTCCGGCGGCGGTGACCATGTTCAGCGCGCCCGGACCGATGGACGACGTGGCGACGCCGACCTGGCGGCGGTGGGTGGCCTTGGCGATGCCGACCGCGGCCAGCGCCATGCCCTGCTCGTTGTGGCCGCGCCAGACCGGCAGCTCCTCCCGCGCCTCTTCGAGCGCGTTGCCGAGGCCGAGGACGTTGCCGTGGCCGAAGATCGCGAACACGCCGGGGAACAGCGGCCCCTCGGCGCCGTCGGGCAGTTCGGTGCGTTGCGCGAGCAGCCAGCGGACCAGCGCCTGCGCCGTCGTGAGCCTCATCCCACCCGTCCTCCGGCGGTCGTGACGGGACAGCGCGGGTCGAGCCGCTGCCCCGGCCAGGTGTCCCGGACCCAGGTGTGCGCGGGGTCGTCGCAGAACGCCATCGACCGCTCGTCACCGGGCCCGGCCAGCACGTTCAGGTAGTACATGGGGTAGCCGGGCGCCGCGACGCACGGGCCGTGGTAGCCGCGGGGGATCAGGAAGACGTCGCCGTCGCGGACCACCACGTCCTCGTCGACCTCGCCGTCGTCGGTGTAGGTGCGGTGCAGGCCGAAGCCCTCCCGCGACGGCGTGACCTGGTCGCGGCCGGCGATGCGGAAGTAGTAGACCTCCTCGTTGACGACGTCGCACGTGTGGTCGTGCTTGTGCGGCGGGTAGGACGACCAGTTGCCGTCCGGGGTGATCAGCTCGCACGCGATGAGCCGGTCGGCGTGGTCCCAGACGCCCGGCACGCCGAAGTTGGTGACCTGGCGGGTGGCGTTGCCCGCGCCCCTGACCTCGACCGGGACGTCCTCCGCCGGGCCGTACCTGGGCGTCAGCCTGCGCTCGCACCGGGCCGTCGGCAGCGCCACCTCGACACCGTCCTTTGTGGACAAGCGCACGCGCGCGTCCCGCGGCACGTACGCGAAGTCGGTCACGCGGGTGAACACGGAGTCCCGGCCCGCCAGCTCGAACCGCTCCCCGTCGACCTCGACCGCGCACCCGCCCGACAGCGGCAGCACGAACGCCTCGTGCTCGCCGGTGTCGAACGTCGCCTCCCCGCCGGCGTGCAGGAGGACCACGCGCAACCCCGCGTACTCCCACCCCGCCGCGTCGGGCGTCAGCTCGACGGCGTTCTCCCCGTGCGACAACGTGCCCAGCGGCCGGTGCCAGCTCATGCCTCAACCCCCTTCGCCGCGCGCAGCACCTCGGCGGCGGCCTCGACCGCGGCGGCGACGTCGCCGTCCGGCGGGTAGAGCAGGGCCCGGCCCACGACCAGGCCCCGCACGGTCGGGTGGCGCAGGGACCGGCCCCACGACGCCAGGTCGTCGCTCAGCCGCGCGGACGGCACGCCGCCCAGCACCAGCGCCGGCAACGTCGTCGCGTCCAGCACCTCGTCCGACGACGGCGGCAGCTTCAGCCACGTGAACGCCGACGTCACGCCGAGGCCGGCCGCGACGCTCCCGGCCCGCGCCATCGCGGCGGCGTCCTTGCGCAGCACCAAGTCGCCCGCCTCGTCCCGCGCGTACGGCAGCGGCTCGACCATCGCCATCAGGCCGCGCTCGGCCAGCGCCGACACGGCCGCCGCGCAGCTCTCCAACGTGGGCACGGTGCCGGGGTCGGAGTCCACCAGCCGGAGCAGCATCTTGCCGCCGTCCAGGCCGCTGCCCGCGATCGCGGTGGGGTCGTAGGCGGTGAACCGGTCGTCGATCTCCCAGTCCGCGCCGACCAGGCCGCCGCGGTTCATCGAGCCGATGACGACCTTCCCGTGCAGGCCGTCGAGCAGCAGCAGCTCCTCGATCACGTCCGGCGTGCCGAGCACCCCGTCCACCGCCGGGTTCGCGAGCGCCGTGAGCAGCCGGTCCAGCAGGGACCGGCGGTCGGCCATGGCCAGCGGGTCGCTGCCGACGCCCAGCGCGCCGCGGGCCGGGTGGTCGGCCGCCACCAGGAACAGGGTGCCCTGCTCGGACAGCAGCCGGGTCCGGCGCTCGCGGGCCTGGTACGCGCGGCGGACGGCGGACGGGTCGGTCGCCCTGGTGTCCAGCAGCGCCGACCACCGCTCGTCCGTGATCACCCTCGGCGGCGACGTCACAGGCGGTCCTCGATCTCGCTCGGGGTGGGCATGGCGTCGGCGCACGCCAGCCGGCCCGCGACCAGGGCGCCGGCGACGTTGGCGTAGCGGGCGGTGCGCTCGGGCTCCCAGCCGGCCAGCAGGCCGTGGGCCAGGGCGCCGCCGAACGCGTCACCCGCGCCGAGGCCGCAGACCACGTCCACCGGGTGCGGCGGCACGGTCCACGAGCCGGCGGCCGTCGCGAACAGGACGCCCTCGGCGCCCTTCTTCACCACCGCCAGCTCCACGCCGCGCGCCAGCAGGCGGGCGGCGGCCGCGTCCGGGTCGGCCGTGCCGACCGCCACCTCCACCTCGGCCCGGTTGCCCACGGCGACCGTGACGTGGTCGAGCATCCAACCGATCTCCCGGCGCGCGGTCGGCACGTCCGGCCAGAACATCGGCCGGTGGTCGAGGTCGAGGACGGTGTGCGTCCGCCGTGCCCGGCGTTCCAGGACGCGGCGCTGGGTCTCCCGGGCCGGTGACGCCGAGACGCCCGTCCCGGTCACCCACAGCAGCGGCACGGTCGTCACCAGGTCCCACGGCACGTCGTCGTCCGTCAGCGACAGGTCGGGCGCAAGGGGAGCGCGGTAGAACAGGAGCGGCGGGTCCTCCGGCGGGTCGAGCGCGCAGAACACCACGGGGGTCTGGAGGTCCGGCGCGGTGCCGACGAACCGCGACGACACCCCGAACGACTCCAGCGCCGAGCGCACGTACGGCCCGAACCCGTCCGGGCCGACCTTGGTCAGCACCGCCGCCCGCCGGCCGAGCCGGGCCGCCGCCACGGCCACGTTCGTCGCCGTGCCGCCGAGGGACTTCGCGAACGTGCGCACCTCGGCCAGCGGCACGCCGCTCTGCTCGGGGTAGAGGTCCACCCCGACCCGGCCGACCGCCAACACCTCCACGGCGGGCACGTCGGTGTCGAACCCCTCGGCTGTCATCCGTCCACACCGCGCAGCTCGTGCGCCAGGGCGTCCAGCTCGGCGCCGCCGGCCATCTGCCTGGTCAGCTCCTCCAGCGTGATGCCGGACTTGTCGTACGTCCCCAGCGCCCGGCCCCGCTTGAGCAGGAGGAACCGGTCGCCGACCGGGTACGCGTGGTGCGGGTTGTGCGTGATCAGCACGACGCCGAGCCCGCGGTCGCGGGCCTGCGCCACGTACTTCAGCACCACGCCGGCCTGCTTCACGCCCAGCGCGGCCGTCGGCTCGTCCAGGATCAGCACCTTCGCGCCGAAGTGCACGGCCCGCGCGATCGCCACGCACTGCCGCTCGCCGCCGGACAGCGTGCCGACCGGCTGCTCCACGTCCCGCAGGTCGATGCCCATGCCGGCCAGCGCCGAGCGCGTCACCTCGCGGCCGCGCCGCCGGTCCAGGAACCGGAACGGCCCGAACCCGACCGTCGGCTCCGAGCCGAGGAAGAAGTTCCGCCACACGCTCATCAGCGGCACCACGGCCAGGTCCTGGTAGACGGTGGCGATGCCCTCGTCGAGGGCCTCGCGCGGCGACGAGAACCGGACCGGCGCGCCGTTGACCAGGAACTCGCCCTCGTCGTGCTGGTGCACCCCGGCCAGCACCTTGATCAACGTGGACTTGCCGGCGCCGTTGTCGCCGAGCACGCACGTCACCTCGCCCGCGTTGACGACCGTCGACACGTCCCGCAGGGCGATCACGCTGCCGTACTTCTTGCCGACCCCGCGCACCTCGAGGAGTGAACTCATCGCCGCACCCTCTCCGCCCGCCGCCGCAGCGCGTTGTTGACGAGCACGGCCGCCAGCAGCATCACGCCGAGGAACAGCTGGAACCAGTCGGAGTTCCAGTTCGCGTAGACGATGCCCTGCCGGGCCATGCCGAAGATCAGCGCGCCGATCGCCGCCCCGACCGCCGAGCCGAACCCGCCGGTCAGCAGGCACCCGCCGATGACGGCCGCGATGATGTACTGGAACTCCAGCCCGATGCCCTGGTTGGCCTGCACGCTCGTGAACCGCAGGATGTTGATCGACCCGACCAGCCACGCCGCGCCGGCCGTCGTCATGAACAGCAGCACCTTGGTCCGCACCACGGGCACACCGACCGCCCGCGACGACACCGCCGCGCCGCCCACCGCGAAGATCCAGTTGCCGAACCGCGTGCGCACCAGCACGGTCGCCGCGACCACCGTGACCACGACCCACCACAGGATCGACACGAAGAACGACGTGCCGCCGATGGTGAACGTCGAGGCGAACAGGTACCCGGCCGACGAGTAGCCGTCCGCGGACCGCATCCCGGACACCTGCACGGTCCCGGTGACGAGCCGCGTCACGCCGAGGTTGAGGCCCTGCAGCGCGAGGAACGTCCCCAGCGTCACGATGAAGCTGGGCAGCCCGGTGCGCATCACCAGCCACCCGTTCAGCGCGCCGACCGCCAGCGCGAACGCCAGCGACACGAGCAGCGCGAGCCACACGTTCCAGCCGAGCCGGGTGGCGAGGATGGCGGTGACCAGCGCCGTCGACGCGGTCATCACGCCGGCCGACAGGTCGAACTCGCCGCCGATCATGAGCAGCGCCACCGCGACCGCCATGATGCCGAGCGTGGACGCGTCGTCCAGCCAGGTCGCCACCCCGCCGGTGCTCAGGAACCGCTCGGTCGCCACCGAGAAGAACACGAACACCAGCAGGGCGCCGAGCAGCGAGCCGATCTCGGGTCGGACGACCAGCCGGTCGAGCGGGCGCGGCGAGCCGACCCGCTCGTCCGGCGGCGCGGTCGCGGACGCTGGGGCTTCGGGTGCCGGGGTGCCGGGCGCTGGAGTCACCGCCGTCCTCCTCAGCGGGTGCCGCGGGCGGCGTACTCGGCCACCTTGTCCACATTGGACTTGTCGACGAAACCGGGTCCGGTGAGGACGGGCTTGCCGCCCCCGACGGTGTTCGCGTTGTCGCGGTACAGCTTCAGCATCACGATCGGCAGGTAGCCCTGCTCGTACTGCTGCTGGTCCACGGCGAACAGCACGTCACCGGCCTTGATCGCGGCCGTCACGTCCGCGTTGAGGTCGAACGTCGCCACCGACGCCTTCGCCGCCGCGCCCTTGACCGCGTTCACCGAGGACACCGCGACCTGGGGGTTCAGCGCGAGCACCGCGTCCATCGACGGGTCGGTCTGCAACGCGCCCTTGATCCGGGACTCCACGTCGGTCGGGTTGTTGATGTCCACCTGGAGGTTGGTGACGGTGCCGCCGAACCCGGTGCGCGCGCCGTCGCAGCGCTGGTTGAGGCCGACGTTGCCCGCCTCGTGGATCACGCACAGCAGCTTGGTCTTGCCCGCTTCCTTGAGCTTGCGGCCCGCTTCCTCGCCCGCGACGCTCTCCTCCTGGCCGACGTGCGCCATCGCGCCGAACGACGCGCTCTTGTCCGAGCCCGAGTTGATCGTGATGACCGGGATGCCCGCCTTGACCGCGTTCTCGATCGACGTCTTCAGCGCGTCCGGGTTCGCCATCGACACCACGATCCCGCCGACCTTCTGCGACACCGCGTTGTCGATCAGCGTCGACTGGCGGCCGGGGTCGCCGTCGGAGTTGTAGTCGACCGTCACGCCGAGCTGCTTGCCCGCGTCCGTGGCGCCGTTCTTCACCACGTTCCAGAACGCGTCGCCCGCCGTGCCGTGGGAGATGACGGCGACGCGCAGGTCGCCGGTCGGGGCCTGGGCGGCGCCGGTGTCCGTGGTGGCGGTGGTGGTGTCCGCGCCGGGACCGCTGCACGCGGCGAGCAGCGCGAGCCCGGTCAGCGCCAGTCCGAGCCGGACCGGTCCGAGCCGGGCCGGGCCCGTGGCGCGCAGGGCCTTTCGAGTGGACGTCATCGTCTCTCCTCGCTGGGTTTTCGCTAGGCGGTGAACTGGGTGAGGTGCGCGAGGCTGCGCGCGGTGTCCCGCACCGGGGTGTCCAGCGGGCTGTCGTCACCGAGCGCCGTGTCCTGCTCCAGGACGTACCAGCCGGTGTAGCCCGCGTCCCGCAGGAACGCCACCAGGGCCGCCACGTCCACGTCGCCGTCGCCCAGCGGCACGTACATGCGCTGCTGCACGGCGGCCGTGTAGCCGAGGTCCCCGGCGCGCACGGTGGCCGCGACGTCCGCCCGCACGTCCTTCAGGTGCACGTGCCCGATCCGCTCGGGGAAGCGGCGGGCCAGGTCGACCGGGTCCGTGCCGCCGATGAGGAGGTGGCCGGTGTCCAGGCAGAGCGGCAGGTCGGAGTCGGCGAGGAACCGCTCGACCTCGGCGGTGCGCTCGACGTGCGTGCCGACGTGCGGGTGGAGGACGGTGCGCAGGCCGTGCCCCGCGGCCCGGTCGCGGACGAGCGCGGCCGTGTCGATCAGGGTGCGCCACTCGTCGTCGGTGAGCGCGGGACGTTCGTCGTAGCCGTCGAGGCCGGTCGCGGCGGCCAGCACCAGGACCTCCGCGCCCGCCGCGGCGAGCAGGGCGGCCACCCGGTCCGCTTCGTCCACAGTGGACTTGTCGCCGGTGTGCAGCGGCACGGCGAGGAAACCGCCGACGAGCGCGAGGCCGTGCTCGTCGAGGAGGGCCTTGAGGGCGTCCGGATCGGACGGCAGGTAGTCGGGCGGACCGAGTTCGGTAGCCCGCAACCCGAGCGCCGCCATGTCGTTCAGGACGGTCCCCGGGTCGAGCACCCTGCCCCACCCCGGGACCTCGCAGACGCCCCAGGAGATCGGCGCACCGGCGATCTTCACGCGGCCACCTCCGTCTCGATCCGAACAGGAGCACCGGAACGCCGTGACTCCTCGCAGGCCTCGGCGAGCCGCAGGCTGATCAAACTCTCCCGCGCCGGCGACGGGTTCGCCACCGTGCCCGCCACGACCTGCGTGAACACGGCGACCTCGTTGACGTACGCGCGGTGGAAGCGCTCGGCGAAGCCGGGGTAGGCGTCGGCGGCGGCCTTCGGCCCGTCCGGTTCCAGCGACGTCAGCGGCGTGCGCGGGTCGAGGCCGACGACCAGCGAGTCGCGGCTGCCCAGCACCTCGATGCGGTGGTCGTAGCCGAGCGGGTCGTGCCGGCCGCCGGACAGCGTGGCGTGGGCGCCGCCCGCGAACTTCAGCAGCACCACGGCGTTGTCGACGTCGTCGGCGGCGGCGAACGCGGGGTCCACCAGCACCGAACCCGACGCGTACACCTCCACCACCGGCTCGCCGACCAGCCACGGCACGGCGTCGAGGTCGTGGATCAGCAGGTCGCGGAAGATGCCGCCGGACTGGGGCAGGTAGCCGAAGTCGGGCGGCCGGGCGTCGTTGCCGAGCGCCCGGACCAGGTAGACGTCGCCCACCTCGCCCGCCCGGACGCGCCGGTGCAGGGCGGACACGGCCGGGTCGAACCGGCGCTGGAACCCGACCAGCACCTCCACGCCGGACGCCTCCACGTCGTCCACCAGGGCGCGCATCTCGTCGAGGTGGCTCGCGATGGGCTTCTCGCACAGCGTCGGCACGCCGGCCGCGACAGCGGCGCGCAGCAGGTCGGGGTGCGTGGTGGTCGGCGTGGCGAGCAGGACGCCGTCGCTGTGGGTGAGCAGCGCGTCGAGGTCGTCCACGCTCCGGCTGCCGGGGAGGCCGGCGGACGCCTGCGCCGCGCGTCCGGGCACCGGGTCGAACAGCAGCACCTCGTCGACCTCGTCGAGGGTGGCCAGGTTGGTGGCGTGCATGGTGCCGATGCGGCCGACTCCGGCAACTCCGATGCGCATCCCGCTGGTCTCCGTCCTGGTAGAGGCGCTTTATCGTTAGAGCGCTCTATTTGTTGGAGCGCTCTAAGGCTGTAGCGTCCGTCACAGTGGTGTCAAGAGCGCGTTGTCCGCCCGTGACGTCCGGCGCGGCCCGGGAGAGGGGAGATCCGGATGGCCAGGCCCACGATGGAGGACGTCGCGGCGCGGGCCGGCGTGTCCCGCGCGCTGGTATCGCTGGTGATGCGCGGATCACCGAAGGTGAGCGACCAGCGGCGGGCCGCCGTGCTGAAGGCCGCCGAGGAGCTGGGCTACTCGCCGCACGCCATGGCCCGCTCACTGGCCAGCCGGACGTCCCACGTGCTCGGCGTGATGGTGTCCGACCTGCACAACGCGTTCTTCGCCGAGGTCGTGGACGGGCTCGACGCCGTCGCGAACGCCGAGGGCTTCGACCTGATCATCAACACCGGTGGGCGCAGCCCGGCCCGGGAGCGGCGGGCGCTGCGGAGCCTGCTGTCGTTCCGGCCGGCCGGGTTGGCGCTGCTGTCGCCCGTGGTCCCGGCGGCGGACATCGGCCAGGCCGCGGACCAGACGGCGGTGGTGCTGGTGGCGCGGTCGTCCCGACTGGCCACTGTGGACACCGTGAACGACGACGGCGAGCGCGGCATCGCGCTGGCCGTCGACCACCTGGTGTCGTTGGGGCACCGGCGGATCGCGCACCTCGACGGCGGCGAGGGCACGCAGGCCGCGCCCCGGCGGCGCGGGTACCTGACCGCGATGGCGTCCCACGGCCTCGTGCCGCGGGTGGTGGGCAGCGAGTACACGGACGCGGCCGGCGCGCGGGCGGTGCGGTCGCTGCTGGGCGACATGCCGACCGCGATCATCTCGTGCAACGACTTCAACGCGGTCGGCGCGATCTCCGCCTTGGAGGAGGCCGGGTTCCGCGTGCCGCGGGACGTCTCGGTGGTCGGCTACGACAACACCTCGCTGGCGGCGCTGCGGCACGTCTCGCTGACCACGATCGACCAGCCGCGCAACGAGTTCGGCCGGCTCGCCGCCGAAGCGCTCCTGCAACGGGTGCGCGGCGAACGGGAGGAACCCGTCCGCCACCTCCTGCACCCGTCGCTGGTGGTCCGCTCCACCACCGCCCCGGTGGTCACGCGAGCTTGAGCCCCACGACGCCGACCACGATCAGGGCCAGGCACGCGAGCCGCAGCGGTGACGCGCTCTCGCCCAGCGCGAGGACGCCCACGAGCACCACGCCCACCGTGCCGAGGCCCACCCACACCGCGTACGTCGTGCCGACGGGCAGGTCGCGCATCGCCATCGTGAGCAGCACGAAGCTGACCACCGCCGCCGTCACCCCGACGACCGTCGGCCACAGGCGGGTGAAGCCGTCGGACCGGCCCAGCGCGGTGGCCCACACGACCTCCAGCAGGGCCGCGCCGACCAGGAGCAACCAGGCCACGGCTACGCCACCGCCCCCGCGTCGACCAGGAAGGACGCGCCGGTGACGTTGCGCCCGCCGGGACCGACCAGGTGCGCCACGGTCGCGGCGACGTCCTCGGGGTCGCAGTACCGGCCGAGCGCGGTGTAGGCGCGTTCGGCGTCGGCGTCCGGCCCGGAGGCCGGGTTCATCTCCGTGTCGGTCGAGCCGGGGTGCACGAGGTTGACCGTGATGCCGCGCGGGCCGAGGTCGCGGGCCAGGCCCTTCGTCAGCCCGATCAGCGCCGACTTGCTCATCGCGTACAGCGCCCACCCTGGGTACGGCACGCGTTCGGCCAGGCTGCTGCCGATGTTGACGATCCGGCCGCCGGGCGCCAGGTGCGGCAGCACGGCCTGGACCAGCAGGAATGCGGCGCGGGCGTGGATCGACAGGACCCGGTCGACCTCGTCCGGCGACACGTCCTCGACCGGCCCGTGCGCGACGACGCCCGCGTTGTTGACCAAGACGTCCACGCCGCCGAACGCGGCGACGGTGCGCGCCACGGCGTCCCGCAGCGCGTCGATGTCGGTCGCCTCGGCCCGGACCGCCAGCGCGCCGACGCCGAGCGCCCGCGCCCGCTCGACCACCTCGTGCGCCCGGTCCTCCGCCCGGGCGTACGTGATCACGACGTTCGCGCCCTCGCGAGCCAGCCGCGTGGCGATCGCCGCCCCGATCCCCCGGCTGCCGCCCGTGACCAGAGCGGTCCTGCCGTCGAGTTCCCCCATGTCGCCTCCAGCATCCGGAACGAGTTCCGCTTCAGCTTAAGCGGAATCGGTTCCGGATGTCGAGGCGCTAGGCTGCCCGGGTGACGCGGGAGCGGGCCGACGCCGCCAAGAACCGGGCGAAGATCCTGGCCGCCGCCGCCGAGATCGTCGCCGAACGCGGTATCGAGGGCCTGGCGATGGCCGAGGTCGCCGCCGCGTCCGGGGTCGGCGTCGGCACGCTCTACCGGCGCTTCGGCGACCGGGCGGGCCTCGCGCACGCGCTCATCGACGCCTCCGAGCGCGAGTTCCAGGCCGCGTTCCTGTCCGGCCCGCCGCCGGTCGGCCCCGGCGCGCCGCCCGCCGACCGCGTCCGCGCGTTCCTGCACGCGCTGGTCGACCGCACCACCGCCCAGCTCGACCTGCTGCTCATGGCGGAGACCGCCGGTCCGTTCGCCCGGTTCGGCGGCGCCTACGACGCCCACCACCGGCACCTGACCCTGTTGATCGCGCAGGCGCGCCCCGACGTCGACGCCGCGTTCGCCGCCGACGCCCTGCTCTCCCCGCTGGCCGCGAACCTCGTCTCGCACCGGGGTCTGGACCCGGCGGCGATCAAGGCCGGGCTGGACGCCCTGCTCGCGGGCCTGCTGCCGGCGTAGGCCGGGCCGGGGGCGCGTCAGGCCGGGCGGGTCAGGCCAGGTCGGGGCGGGGCGGGTCAGGCCGCGGCGGGCTTGCGGACGATCAGGTAGCCCTGCGGCGCCTTCTCGTCCTGGATCGGCTGCCGGTCCACTCGGGTGTGCGGCTCGAACCCGGTGTCGGCCAACTGCTCCAGCAGCCGCTCCGGCCGCATCCGGAAGGAGTCCAACAGGATGTCGTGCCCGTAGCCGTGCTCGAACCGCCGCACGTCGTCACCGACGTGGAACGCCAGCAGCAGCAGCCCGCCGGGCGCGAGCACGCGGTGGAACTCGGCGAACACCGCCGGGTGCAGGTCCCACGGCACGTGGATCACCGAGTACCAGCCCAGCGCGCCGCCGAGCGAGGCGTCCGGCAGGTCGAGGTCGAGCATCGACCCCACCTCGAACCGCAGGCCGGGGAACTCGCGGCGGGCGACGTCGACCATGCCGGGCGACAGGTCGATCCCGAACGCGTCGACGCCGAGCCCGTGCAGGTGACCGGTGATGCGGCCGGGACCGCAGCCCACGTCCGCGACCGGGCCGTCCACCAGCTCGGCGAACAGCCCCAGCACCGCCCGGTCCGCCGGGTTGTCGGCGAGCATGTCGCGCGCCAGGTCGGCGTAGTCCACCGCGACGGTGTCGTACGAGGTGCGGGTCGTGGTGAGGAAGTCCGGCTCGGTCACGCCCCGGAACCCTAGTCCCAACCGCCGCCGCGCCGGCCGTTCTTCGTCTGGGCGCGGCGCTTCTTCTCCGCGATCCGACGTTCCTGCGAGCCCTTGGTCGGCTTCGTCTTGCGCCGCACCGGCGGTGGGGCGGCGGCCGCGTCACGCAGCATGCGGGCCAGCCGCTCGCGGGCCGCCATGCGGTTCTGGAGCTGGGCGCGGTGCTCGCTCGCGGTCACCGTGACCACGCCGTCGACCAGGCGCTTCTCCAGCCGGGCGAGCATGCGGGCGCGCAGGAACTCCGGCACGGACGGCGAGGCAGCCAGGTCGAAGCTCAGCTCGACCCGGCTGTCCGCCGTGTTCACGCCCTGGCCGCCGGGACCGGAGGACCGGGAGAAGCGCTCGCGCAACTCGGCCGCCGGCACCACCAGCGTCCTCGTCACCACCAAGTCCTCGGCCACGCCGTCCAGGTTAGAAGGTCAGGCCGGGCAACGTCGCGATCTTTACCAGCTGCTCGACCGTCAGCGGCGGGTTCGGACCCGTGAGGCCGGTCTTCTCGACGTTGCCGTTCATGGCGCTCACCTCGACGACGGTGCCGTCCGCCTTCCGCAGCGAGGCCGAGACCAGCGTGACGGGGTGCAGGTCGTCGCTGGTCTGCGCCAGCACCACCACGGGCTGCCCGTCGACCACCTTCAGCTCGCACGTCGACTTCGCCGTGTTCAGCCCCGGGTCGCACCGCGGCCCCTCGCCACCGCCGAGGTTGACCATCACGCGGCCGCGGCCGGCGGCGGTCGTGACGTCGGCGATCGCCTCGTACCCGGCCGCGTCGGCGGCGAACTCCCACGGGCCCGCCGGGTAGTCGGCGTACCGCGCGGACCGGGCGTCCGCCGGGATCACGCCGGACGACGCCAGCAGCGACGTCAGCTCGGCCGCACGCCGCGGTGACGTGGGCTTCGGCGGCGGCTCGGGCTGGAACGACGTCCGGTCCGGCGGGGTGGTCACCCCCGTGGTGGACGGGCCGCCGGTCGCGGACGAGGGGGTCGAGCCGGTCGCCGCGGTGCTGCTCGCCGGGGCGCTGCTCCCGACCGGCGCCGTGGTCGAAGACCCCCCGGCCCCGACCTGGGCGACACCGCCTCCCCCTCCCGACCCGAGCATGGCCGGCACGCACACGGCCGCGACGGTGGCCAGCACGGCCGCCCCCGTGCACCCGCGGCGGAAGATCGCCTTGCGGCGGCCGGACCTCAGGATCGCCGCCCGGTCGATGGTCAGCGGCGGCTCGTCCTCGAACGCCGTCGCCAGGGTCTGCTTGATGTCGGTCATCGCTGCTCCTCGAAGACGTGGCGACCGAGAAGTTCGCGCAGCGCGGCGAGGCCTTTCGCCGCCTGGCTCTTCACGGTGCCCTCGGTCCGGCCGAGGAGCCGAGCGGTCTCGGTGACGCTGAGGTCCTCCCAGTAGCGGAGCACCACGACGGTGCGCTGCCCCAGCGGCAGGCGCGCCAGCGCCCGGCGCACGTCGAGGTCGGCGGGCGCCGCACCGGACACCGGGGTGTCCGGCACCGCGTCGACCACCGTCTCCCGGCTGCGGAACCCGCGTCGCGACTCGTCGATCGCGGTGCGCACCAGCACCTTGCGCGCGTAGGCGTCGATCGCGCCGTCGCGGCGCACGCGCGGCCAGGCGACGTACAACTTGGTCAGCGCGGTCTGCACCAGGTCTTCGGCGCGGTGCCAGTCACCGCACAGCAGGTACGCCGTCCTGCGCATCACCAGCGCGCGGGCGTCGACGTACTCACCGAACTCGCGATCGCGTTCCACTCGGCCCCTCCTCGGTCGCCGCTTAGTACGGCGCGGCGACCGCCGGAGGTTGCCTCCGAGTTCTCGGCGCGGGGACTAGAAGCGCGGGTGGTCGCCCGCCAGGACGGCGCCGGGCTCGTCGGAGCGCACGACGTCACCGAGCACCCACGCCGGGACGTGGCGGGCGGTGAGCACGGCGAGCGCGCGGTCCACGTCCTCCGGCGCCACCACGGCCACCATGCCGATGCCCATGTTGAACGTCTTCTCCATCTCCTCGCGCTCCACCCGACCGCGCTGGGCGATCAGGGCGAACACGGGAGCGGGCGTCCAGGTGCCCCGGTTCAGCTCGGCGCGCAGGCCCTCGGGCAGCACGCGCGCGAGGTTCGCGGCCAGGCCACCACCGGTGACGTGCGCGAACGTGCGGACCTCGGCCTCGGCGGCCAGCGCCAGGCAGTCCTTCGCGTAGATCCGGGTCGGCTCCAGCAGCTCCTCGCCGAGCGTGCGGCCGAACTCCTCGACGTGGCCTTCCAGCGGCATCCGGGCGATGTCCAGCAGCACGTGCCGCGCCAAGGAGTACCCGTTCGAGTGCAGGCCGGACGAGCCCATGGCGATCACGACGTCACCCGCGCGCACCCGGTCCGGGCCGAGCATGGCCGACGCCTCGACCACGCCGACGCCCGTGCCGGAGATGTCGTAGTCGTTCGCGCCCATCAGGCCGGGGTGCTCGGCGGTCTCGCCGCCCAGCAGCGCGCAGCCCGCCAGCACGCAGCCCTCGGAGATGCCCTTCACCAGGGCCGCGATCTTGTCCGGGACGACCTGGCCGATGGCGATGTAGTCCTGCATGAACAGCGGTTCCGCACCGCACACCACGAGGTCGTCCACGACCATCGCGACCAGGTCGATGCCGACCGTGTCGTGCTTGTCCATCGCCTGCGCGACCGCGATCTTGGTGCCGACGCCGTCCGTCGACGCCGCCAGCACCGGCTCCTTCCAGCGGTCCAGCTTCAGCTGGAACAGCCCCGCGAAGCCGCCGATGCCGCCGAGCACTTCGGGACGCTGCGCCTTCGCCGCCCACGGCTTGAGCTTCTCCACCGCCTCGTCGCCGGCTTCGATGCTTACCCCAGCTGCGGCGTAGGTCGCCTTGGCGCTGTCCGTCACGTCTCTGTGCTCCAACTTTCAGGGCATCTGGTTTCCGGGCGCACGCCCGGCTTGGCGGCGCTCAGGGCCGTTGCAGGGCGTCCTCGGCACCGTACCCGTTCGTCAGGACGGGAGCGGCCGAGCCCGCGACGCCCCGAATCCCCTCGAGCAGGTGCTTGCCGATCAGCGCGTCGTCGGGCAGCGGGATCGGGTAGTCGCCGTCGAAGCAGGCGCAGCACAGGCGCGTCTTCGGCTGCTCGCTGGCCGCGACCAGCTCCTCCAGCGAGACGTAACCCAGCGAGTCCGCGCCGACCGAGCGGCGGATGCCGTCGATGTCCAGGCCGTTCGCCACGAGCTCCGCGCGGGAGGCGAAGTCGATGCCGTAGAAGCACGGCCACTTCACCGGCGGCGACGCGATCCGCACGTGCACCTCGACCGCGCCGGCCTCGCGCAGCATCCGCACCAGGGCGCGCTGCGTGTTGCCGCGGACGATCGAGTCGTCCACCACGACCAGGCGCTTGCCGCGGATGACCTCGCGCAGCGGGTTCAGCTTCAGCCGGATGCCCAGCTGGCGGATCGTCTGCGACGGCTGGATGAACGTGCGGCCCACGTACGCGTTCTTGACCAGGCCCGAGCCGTACGGGATGCCGCTGGCCTGGGCGTAGCCGATGGCGGCCGGCGTGCCGGACTCCGGCACCGGGATGACCAGGTCGGCCTCCACCGGGTGCTCCGCGGCGAGGCGGCGGCCGATCTCCACCCGCGTCGCGTGCACCGAGCGGCCCGCGATCGTGGTGTCCGGGCGGGCCAGGTAGACGTACTCGAAGATGCAGCCCTTGGGCTCGGGGTTCGCGAACCGGCTGGACCGCAGGCCGTTCTCGTCGATCGCGATCAGCTCGCCCGGCTCGACCTCGCGGACGAACGACGCGCCGACGATGTCCAGCGCCGCCGTCTCGCTGGCGACGACCCAGCCGCGTTCGAGCCGGCCCAGCACCAGCGGCCGCACGCCCTGCGGGTCACGTGCCGCGTAGAGGGTCGACTCGTCGGAGAACGTGAGGCAGAACGCGCCGCGCAGCGTCGGCAGCAGCTGCATCGCCGCCTGCTCGATGCCGATGTCGGCGGCCTGCGCCGCCAGCAGCCCGCACACCAGGTCGGAGTCGGTGGTGGCGCCGTGGCTGGTGTCGACGCCCAGGTCGCGGGCGCGGGCCATCAGCTCGGCGGTGTTCACCAGGTTGCCGTTGTGGCCGAGGGACAGGCCCGAGCCGGTGGCCGTGGTGCGGAACGTCGGCTGCGCGTTCTCCCACGTCGTGGAGCCCGTGGTGGAGTAGCGGCAGTGGCCGACGGCGACGTGGCCGCGCAGCGACTGGAGCACCTGCTCGTCGAACACCTGGCTGACCAGGCCGAGGTCCTTGAAGACCACCACCTGGCTGCCGTCGCCGACCGAGATGCCCGCCGCCTCCTGGCCGCGGTGCTGGAGGGCGTACAGGCCGAAGTAGGTGAGCTTGGCCACTTCTTCGCCGGGTGCCCAGACGCCGAACACACCGCATTCCTCGCGGGGTTCGCGCTCCTCTTGTGGTTCGTGGTCAGTGCGGCCGGATGCGGATTGGTCGGTGACCACCAGTGCTCCCTAGCGACGAGGTCGGGCTGCACCGTCGAGTGTAAGGCGCATGGGGGTGCAACCACCCCCCTGCGGACCCCCGTCACGTGACCAAACGCACCCTCAGTCGAGCTTCAGGGCGTGCCAGACCTGGTCGTCGCCGGTTCGCTTGAGCGGAAGACGGCCCCACAACCCGTAGTGGACGATCTGCGCCTCCCCGGTGATCTGGAGGTCGGTCTCCTCACCCGGCCACGCGGCCCGCACCTCCGGCACCACGCCGGGGGCGAACGTCACCACCCACGCCTCGGGCACGTCGGTGAGCTGGATGAGCGCGGTGCCCTTGGTGGTCGGCGGCACGTCGGTCGCGTACTTGGCGGCGAGGAGCGTGGTCAGCGCTTCGTCGATGCCGTCGACGGCGAAGTCGGCGTCGCCCACCACGAGCTCACGCAGGGCGGCCTGGGCGTCCCAGCGGCGGAGGTCGAGCTCGTGCGCGATGCGCCGGTGCCACACCCAGGCCAGGTCGGGCGCGGCGGGCGAGAACGTCCACGCGGTCCGGTTGCCGGGGATGGCGGGGAGCAGGTCGGCCGCCTTGGCCAGCTGCGCGTCCAGGTACTCCAACGGCGCCACGTCCGCCGGCGGTGGCGGCAGCCGCAGCTGCACGGTGCTGCCGGTGCGGAGGTACTCCAGGGATGTCTCCAGGAACCGACCGACGTGCAGGGTCAGCTCGGTGAAGGTCCAGCCGGGGCAGCTCGGCACCTTGGCGGTGGGATCGGCCTTGCCGACCGCCGCCCGGAACAGCGCCGCCTGCGCGGTGAAGACCTCGGTCCACCGCTGGGTGGTCCAACCTCCTGGCACGTGCAGCCTCCCCGGTCGCGTCCGTCGGTGCGGTCATCGTGCCGCACGGGCGTGCGCCCCGACGCGGGAAGCCGGGAATTCCCACGAGTCCACCATCTCGACGCCGGCGAGGATGGCGGCCCGGTCCATCCAGGCGATCTCGGCCGGCGTTGGGACCGGCGCGGGCACGCGCTTCGGCAAGGGCTCCGGTGCGCGTGCCGCCGCGTGTTTCGGCACAGGCACCGGCGCCGGGTCCACCGCGCGCTCCGGCACGGCGAACCCCACCTCGTCCGCCGCCTGACGCACCGGCTCCTCGCGCAACGCGTGCCGCCCCACCGACTCCGGCTCCACCTCGTACCCCACGAACTCACGCTCCACGAACTCGTACCCCACGAACTCCGGCTCCACGAACTCGCGCCCCAGCAAGCCCGGCTCCACGAACTCGCGCCCCACCGACACCCGCTCCACCGACTCCCCGCCCACCGACTCCCGGCCCGCGTCTCCCCACGGGTCGACCGGCACACCGGAGTCAGCCTCGCCCCACTCCCGGCCCACGTCACTCCACGCGGCGACCGGCTCTGGTCGACCCGAACCCGAGCCCTCCCAGGGCCACCCGACGGCCTGCTCAACCGGCTCCGGCTCCCACGACGCCCAGGTCGCCTCAGGCCACGCGACAGCCGATCCGACAGGCCGCGGCTTGGACCGCTCCCATCCCGCGTCTCGCCACGCATCGACCGACGCGCCCCACCACAGCCCGGACCCAGCCGACCCCCGTCCGCCGTCACGCAACACGTCGATCAACGCGACCAAGCGCGGCCCGCGCCCGGACGACCCCCGGCCCTCACCGCCCCACGCGTCCGCCGACGAGCCCGACACGCCCGACGCACCCGACGGCGGCTCGGGCTCGTCCGGCCCCCAGCCCACGTCCTGCCACGCCTCGACCGGCACGGCCGGCGGCACCGCCAACGGCTCAGGTGACCCGAATGGCGGATCGAGGTCGAAGTCTCGGGTCGGCCAGGCGTCGGCGACGGGCTCGGGGCGCCCGCGCGGCCGGCACCCCGGCCGCGGCCGGTGGTGCGGTGCGCGCGAAGGTTTCGCCCGGCGGTCCGGACCGGCCGACGGCGCGGTGGGCGGACGCCCGGCGAGGAGCGCTTGCCAACGCTGCCAACGGGTTCGCAGTGACGATTTCGCGCGGTGGCGCGGGCGTGGACCCGCGAGCCGGCTGAAGGAGGCCAGGAGGCGGAGCACCAGCACCACCGCGCCTCGGCCCAGCGCTTGCAGGAGGACGCCGCGGAGGTCCAGCGCGGACACGATGTAGGTCATGCGTTCATGGTCGAACGCTTGTTCGACGTGCGCAAGATCACCTTCGAGTGATTTCGCGATCGTCGTTTGACCGCAGGTCACTTCACCTCGTCGGCCCACTGGTCGGGGGAACCGGGGATGATGATCGCGCGTCGCATTCCCAGCGGCTGGTGGCACGAAGGGTGGGGAATCGTGTTCGGTGTGCAACCGGAGACGTTGCGCGCGGCGTCCAAGCAGTTCCACGAGGGCGCGGACGCGACGGGTGACGGCGCTGAGCTGATCTCGATGCTCAGGCTGGACGCCGACGCGCTGGGGCAGGTGCCCGCGGCGGCGGAGTTCGTCGACGCGCTGGCCAGGTGGTCCGGGGAGCAGTCGGACGACCTGCGCCGGGGAAGCGCCTGGTACCGCGACGCCGGCGACGGCCTCACCGAGAACGCCGACGCCTACCAGCGCGCCGACGAGGACTCGCACACCGCGTTCCGCGGCATCGAGGGGGGCATGGCGTGAGCTACACCGACCCCGAGGTCCTGTACGCCCGGCTCGCGGCGGGTGACGCCGGCCGCGTCGCCGCCGCGGCCGACCCCATCACCGGCGCCATGAGCGCGGTGGGCCGCGCCCGCGAGTCCGTCACCACCGGCGGCCGCACGGCGACGTCCACCTGGCAGGGCGACTCGGCGGCCAAGTTCGGCGCCCGCGCCGACCTGTCGGCCAAGTCCGCGACCGTCGCCGGTGAACGGCTCGGGGCAGGCGCCGACATCGTCCAGGCCGCCTCCCGCGCGTACGGCCAGATGCGCGGCAGCGCCGACCAGCTGATCGACTTCTGGCGCGGCCGCTCGCCCGCGCTCGACGAGGCCCAGACCCGCGACCTCGCCAACCGCGTCAACGAGCAGCTGAACAACGTCAAGACGAGCTACGAACGCGTCCTGCGCTCGTACGCCGCCGCGCTCACCAAGGTGCGGCCGGGCTTCGAGGAGACTGCGGGCAAGGACGCCGGGTGGGGCACCGCCGTCGCCGCGATGCGCACCAACGCCACCGTGCCGGGGCCGGGCACCGACCCCCGCCAGGTCGCCGCCTGGTGGAAGTCGCTGACGAAGGAGCAGCAGGACGAGCTCCTGCGCAGCAACTTCCAGGAACTCGGCCAACTCCGCGGCCTGCCGTCCGGCGTCCTCGACCAGGCCAACCGCGCTCGGATCGCCGACGACATGCAGCGCTTCGGCGCGCAGCGCGACCAGCTCAACGCCCAGATGGCCGAGCGCGCGCGGGAGCTGGGTCTCGACCCGAGCAATTCCGCCGACATGACCAAGCTCATGAACGACGCCGAGTACGCGTCGCTCAGCGAGCAGCGGCAGGAAGCCGCCACCAAGGCCGAGAACGCGGAGAAGGCGCAGAAGAGCGTCGACCAGGCGAGCGAGATCGCCGGCAAGAAGGGGTGGAGCGAAAGCGACGTCAGGGTGCTGGCCTACGACCCGTACGGCCCGCGTGGTGACGGCGGCATGGCCATCGCGTACGGCGACCCCGACACGGCGAAGAACCTGGCGGTCGCCGTCCCCGGTACCGGCTCGACCCTCGACAGCTTCTCCGTGGGGCAGGCAGCCAACCTTCGCGAAGCGATGGGTGCTGACGGCAACGCCACCATCCAGTGGCTCGGCTACGACGCGCCCGGCTGGGCGGTCGGCGAGGTCGACAACCCGGCACAGGCCCGCGAGGGCGGCGCGAACCTCGTCGCCGACGTGAACGGCTACCGAGCCGCCGCCGAGGCCGCCGGCAACCACCAGCACCTCACCGTGATCGGCCACTCCTACGGCTCCACCACGGTCGGCTACGCCGGCATGAACGGCCTCGCGGCGGACGACATCGCGTTCGTCGGCTCGCCCGGCGTCGGCGCGTCGAACGTCAACCAGCTCTCGGCGGGTCCCGGTCACGTCTACGTGGGCGCGACCGAGCACGACCCCGTCGTGCAGGGCACGAGTTCGAATTGGTTCACCGAGGACGGTTCGTCGGTCGGCCCGTACGACGACCGTTTCGGCGCGAAGACCTTCGGGACGACGGATTCCGCCATGATCGGCGGGGCGCACACCGCCTACTACGACCCCGGCTCCGAGTCGGTGCAGAACCTCGCCAAGATCGCGACCGGCGACGGCGCCTCGGTGACCGAGCAGGAGTGGGACGAGAACCCGCTCGGCCCGTCCCTGCCGGGTTCGCACCTGCCGGTGGTCGGCCCGGTCGTGGACTTCGTCGGTGGCACCGCCGTTGGCGCGGCGGACTTGGCGGTCGACGCCGGGACCGGGCTCTACAACGCCGGTCGCGACGCGTGGAACGGCAACTGGTCCGACGCGGGCACCGGGCTCGTCAACACGGGCAAGGAAGTCGTCAGCGACACGCTCGACGTGGTGGTCGGCGGTGTCGGCGACGTGGTGGAGGTCGGCCGCGACGTGGTGGAGGGTGTCGGCAACGCGTGGGACAGCACCGTGGGTTCGTGGTTCTGACGGATCACGCCTTCCGACACGGTCCGATGTCCTGAACCGCCTCGGCGTCGTCGAGTTTGCTGTCATCGCGCTGGTTCACGGTGCAGACCAGCACGTCGCCGACGGCGGTTCCGTCCGGCACCTTGTCGAGCCTCGTCCACGCCGCTGAGATCGGCGAGGCCCCGTCGGGCTGTTCCTGGTCCAGGTCGAGGGAGACCCGGCCGGGCCAGGTCGCACCGGAGACGAGGGTTTCATCAGGCTTGATGTCGGTGACCTTGAACCGGACGTCCCCGGACCACTCGCTGCTTCCGCACGCGACGACGAGGGTTCCGACCGCGACGACGGCGACGCACGCCTTGAACGCCTTCACACGGCCGAGCTTAGCCAGAAGCGGAGATCCGAGGTCCTGATTCGCAGTCCTGGTCACGCGGCCCGGCAGGGACCGACGGTCGTCTCCGCGCCGAGCCCGTCGAGGTTGTTGGCCTCGACCTGCCGGACCTTGCAGACGACCACGTCGCCGGCCTCGATCCCGTCCGGGAACTGGTCGATGTCGGCTCCGGCCGTGGTCAGCGGCACGAGGCCGTCGGGGTCGTCCTGGTCCAGGGCGAGCACGACGTGCGGCGGCGCCATGTTGCCCGGCGTCACCTCGCGCTCGGGGGTGATGCGGGTGACCTTGAAGCGGACGTCTTCCTCCCACTCGCTGCCGCACCCGGCGAGGAGGACTCCCGCCGCGACGACGGCGACGCACGCCTTGAACGCCTTCACGTGGCCGAGCTTAGCTAGAAGCGCAGGACCGGGAGGAGGGTTGAGAGATCGGCCCGGCTGCCGGAGGCGGTCACGCGGGCGGTGGCTACGGCGGTGGTCCAGTCGAGGTTGCCGACGGCCAGTTCCAGCCACGTGCGCGGGTCCGTCTCGATGACGTTCGGCGGCGTGCCGCGGGTGTGGCGGGGGCCCGCCACGCACTGCACGGCGGCGAACGGCGGCACGCGGACCTCCACGCTGCGACCGGGAGCGACCTGTTCCAGCGTCCTCAGGCTGAGGCGGACGGCGGCGGCCAGGACCGGGCGTTCCGGTTGGTCGGAACCGCCCCGGAGCCAGGGCAGCACGGCCTCGACCGCGGCACGCACCTCTTGGGGGTCAACGGGCTTCGACGGCATCCGCTCAGGTTAACGCCGACCACGCACCCAGCGTCCCACCGGACGGGCCCGCAAAGTCCACAAAGGACGAAAACTGCCAAAAACGAGGTACAGCGAAGGTTTCAGAGCTTCGCGGCGCGCACGGCTTCCGCGAGCAGTTCCTCGACCTGGTGCGTCAACCGCCGCGAGTCAGTCGGCGTGAACGTGCTCCACGGCTCGGTGCCGTTCGACGCCCGCCGCTGCTGCAGGTAGCGGCCTTCCTCGGTGTCGAAGAACGCGACGACCCGGTCCGGGCGGCACCGCTTGCCGTACTTGTCACGGGCCGCCGCGCCGAAGTTGCCGGTGTGCACGAGCCCGGTGAACATCTTCACCAGCGTGGTGGCGTCCTCCTGCCGCACGCCGTGCTCCCGCAACGAGTTCTCGAGGCTCTTGGGCGAACCGTCGGACTTCTTCACCGCCGCTTCGAGGTCGGCGCTGGGCATGGTCACCGAGTGCCCGGTGCCGGCCGGGTGCGCGGGCAGCGCTCCCAGCACGGCGGACGCCAGACCGCTGCCCGCCGCGCGCCGAAACTCCAGCCGGTTCTCGGTCAACGTCGCCACGGCGCCGTAGTCGCCGTTCGCCACGGCCAGCACCCGCACGCTCTTGCCGATCCACACCCGGCCGTCGACCTCGCGCTCCGGCCGGTTGAACAGGCGCAGCAGGTAGTCGAGCTCGGAGTGCAGGCCGGTCGGCCCGCCGAGCCCGCGCGCGGCGATGCCGTGCCAGACCCGCCGTTCCAGCTCGGCGCGCTCCGCGTGGGTCTTGCCCGGCGACGGCACCTTGATGACCAGCGGCATCTGCCCGAGGTCCAGGCGCTCCCAGAGCACGTCGAACTCCTCGGCGGAGAGCGTGATCGGCTCCCGCTCCGCGGGCCCCCCGAAGTACGTCACCGAAATCCCCGTCCTGAACGCCGGACACGGGCCCGCGCCGTGGTCGACGCGGGCCCGTGCACCGGAGGGTTCACACTATTGCGGCACTTCCCCGATCACGGGCGGCGCGACGAGCCGGTCGTCGCCGAACACGTCGGTCGTCTCGACGAGGTAGTCGGCGACCTTGTGCTCGATGTCGTCCTCGCCGTTGGCGCCCTGGCCGCCGGCCATCCCACCGGCCATGCCCGCGCCGACCGCACCGGGACGACCCGCGGCGCCGGGGCCGCCGG